>JAJYOQ010000196.1 GCA_021796135.1 Bacteroidota bacterium | reverse complement strand
TGCAAGGTATCCAAAGCCAGCACGTTTCGGCTTGTGTTAAACATTTTGTTTGCAATAATAGAGATTGGAACCGTAATAATTACATGTCTATAGTAGACAAGCGTACTTTACATGAAATTTATTTTCCCGCATTCAAGGCCGGTGTTGAAGAAGGCCATACCTTAGGCATTATGACAGCCGCCAACGGAGTGAATAACAAATTTTGCAGCGACAATCATTATCTCTTGACAGATATCTTAAAAGACAGATGGGGATTTAAAGGATTTGTTATAACCGATTGGCTTGGTACTCGTTCGACTAAAAAAGCCGCCATGGCAGGTTTGGATATATCAATGCCATATTCCGAAAATTCACTTTTTGGCAAGCCTTTGCTTGAAGCAGTTAAAGCAGGAAAAGTTCCCGTTAGTGTAATCAATGATAAAGTCCGCAGAATATTACGGGTTATGGCGTGGGCTGGAAATTTAGAAAAAGGGGGTATAAAAGCGACCGGCTCGTTTGATACGACAGCTCATGAAGAAATAGCACTGAAAGCAGCCGAAGAGGGGTTGGTATTACTTAAAAATAATAATAAAGTTTTACCGTTGGACAGAAAGAAAATAAAAAAAATACTTGTGTTAGGTCCAAATGCAAACAAAAGATTTTGTGTTATTGGGTTGGGAGGAAGTTCATGGGTAGATTCACCTGATGAAGTTACGGTGTTAAAGGGGATTAAAGATTTAGCAGGCTCTAATGTAAAAGTTAAATACTTTTCGACGAATGAATTAGGGGGATTTCAGCAGATAGATAGGAAATATTTAAAGGCAGATGACGGCAAGAATGGATTTACAGCGAAGTATTATAACGGGGAAATAAGTGATAAGCCAGTTATTACAAGATTTGAAAAGAATGTTGATTTCAATTGGGAGATGCGATCGCCAGATATAGAAAAAATAAATTCGGATAATTTCAGTGCGCAGTTTACAACCCAAATAATACCTCCGGTTACGGGCACTTATGTATTAAGGGTTAAAGCCGATGATAATGCCTGGATATTTGTAGATCATCAAGGGGGCGCCCCAATTGCAGTAAGCGATAAAAGTAAAGGAATCGACGAGGCAACGGCTACGGTTCAAATGGTTAAAGGAGAGCCGTTCTTTATTCGAATAGATTATCATGAAAATACCGGAGATGCAAGTTGCTTCCTGGACTGGCAGATGCCGAAAGATAAAAATGTAGTAGAAAAAGAGACAAAAAGCCTTGATAAAGAAGTAATGAATGCCGATGCGGTGGTTTTTGTGGGTGGAATAGATCATAGTCTGGATTCTGAAGGTCGTGATCGATTAAATATAGATTTTCCTAAATCTCAACAAGATATAATTAATCATATTGGTAAAATAAATCCAAACACGGTTGTTGTTTTAATAAACGGATCTCCACTTGAATTGGGAGGATGGATAAATAATGTGCCTTCAGTCCTTGAGGCATGGTACGGAGGAAGCCGGGCAGGTACTGCTGTGGCAAGCGCATTGTTCGGTGATGTAGATCCGTCGGGAAGACTGCCATTCACCTGGCCTAAAAGACTTGAAGATAGTCCATCGCATGCCGTTGGCAGTGAAAATAAAGACTTTGTTTATTACAAGGAAGGCATACTAGAAGGCTATAGATATTATCTGACTAAAAATGTAAAGCCGGAATTTCCGTTTGGCTACGGGTTGAGTTATACAAATTTCAAATACTCAAAACTGAAAATTGTCAAAAAGAAAGACAGAATAATCGCGAATGTAGAGTTAAAGAATACGGGGAGACGTTACGGAGCAGAAGTTGTACAACTATATATTCATGCGGAAAAATCTAAGGTAGAAAGACCACTTCGCGAACTTAAAGGATTTCAAAAAGTATTTCTGAAGCCGGGAGAGACAAAGGAAATTTCCTTAACACTGAGACCGGTTGATTTTGCGTTCTATGATGTTAACAAAAAAGCCTGGCATGTAGAAGAGGGGAAGTATGATATACAAATCGGATCGTCGTGTGCAGATATTAAACTGTCTCAGCCGGTAAAGATGAATGAAAAAATTATAAAAGATTAATACAATCGATCTTAAACAAATTATTACTGAGGTTATTTAGATGAAAAAAATATTTATTCTAATAATAATTGGGATGTTTAGTCTACCAAAATTAAATGCCCAACCGTCTGAACTAACGGCAGATAATGGTGTTTTGAAAGTAAAATTAGATTTAACCAGAGGCGGTGCAATAAGTTATGTTTCTTTATCGGGAAGTAACAGGAGTTTGGTAAATATTCACGACGAAGGCAGATATATTCAACAATCTTATTATGCAGGGAAATCAGTAAACCGACAAGCAGATGGTCAGAGTTCGGCATGGTCACCTTGGTCATGGAATCCTATCCAGGTAGGAGACAGTTATAATAACCGTGCAAAAATACTTGCTTACAAACAAAACGGTGATACACTATATACTAAGTGCATTCCAATGTTGTGGGATATGAATAATATGCCTGCTGAAGCCGAAATGGAACAGTGGACAATCCTAAAAGGAAATGTTATAGAAGTGCATAACAAACTCACTTGCCACAGAACTGATAATATTTACGGAGAAAATATAGCCGACAGTCAGGAACTACCGGCAGTATACCCTATATCTGCATTAAATAACTTATATACATATTTGGGCAATTCTCCTTTTAAGAATGATACTATTGCCAACCCTACTGTTGTTAACTTATCGAGCGGATTCTGGGGCAGATATCCGAATGTAAGTGAGCATTGGATGGCTTTTGCAGATAGCAATAAATGGGGTATCGGTGTCTTTAACCAAAATTGCACCTATTTTTTAGCTGGTATGGCTGGCAGTCCGGGAGGTGAGGCACAAGACGGTTCTACCTCTTATATAGCGCCGACTAGAACAGAAATACTGAATAAAAATACTGTTTATGAATATGATTATGATCTCATTGTGGGTTCAGTGGATGAAATACGAACTAAAGTATACCAATTAAAGTAAACAAAAACATATATTAATAATTCACGTTACTCAACTCTTGAGAAATTGGAATTCTGGTAAACTACTGACTCTTCAAAATTTCGGCAAGAATTGCGAAGTAAGATTTACCTGTAACGGTGAATGACCTAAGCATCGTTTTATTAAAACACCCGATGGTTAAGATGAGGTAAATTATCTATCCAGAGCATTTTTTTATTAATTTATAGGAGCAATACTATGAAGGGAAAAGAGAAAAATTCAATGAAGATTCTATTTTATTTATTGTTGATTATGAGTAGCTTAATTACTCCCTTAATGGGACAAACGAAATTTACGTTGCCTCTTTGGCCTAAAGGAGCCGCAGAAAGCAATGGTATCACTGCAAAAGAAACCATTATAGATCATTCTGCGATGATCAATATATCGAAAGCAGGTATAACAGTGCAGCTTCCTGAATCAAATAAGGCAAATGGAGCAGCCGTCTTAATATGTCCGGGTGGAGGCTATCTGGGTGAAGCTATTTATCATGAAGGATTTCAATTTGCTGATTGGCTCAATGATAAAGGCATTGCCGGGATAGTATTGAAATATCGTTTGCCGAATGGTCATGCCGATATTCCAATTACTGATGCTAAACAGGCTATGCGCATTATACGTGCTCATGCAGCAGAATGGCATATTGATCCTGGAAAAGTGGCAGTTGCTGGTTTTTCAGCAGGCGGTCATTTGGCTTCAACACTTGGAACTCATTATGACCTAGGTGATTCGACAGCCACGGATCCTCTGATGCGTTATTCAACCAGACCTGACTTAATGATTTTGTTTTATCCTGTTATTACTATGAAGCTCGGTGAAACGCACCTTGGTTCACGCCAAAATTTACTTGGGATGCATCCCACAGAGCAGCAAGTCAACTATTACTCCAACGAATTGCAGGTAAATAAGAATACACCTCCTGCCATTTTGATGTTATGCGACGATGATAAGACAGTTCCGCCTGTTAACAGTATACAATTTTATCAGACATTGCATACTAACAATGTTCCTGCTTCGCTCTATATATTTCCTTCCGGTGGTCATGGTTGGGGAATGAATACAAACATTTCTTTTTGGCAAGATTGGAGAGCTTTGTTGCTGAATTGGATGGAAGAAAGACATTTTATACCAAGTACGAACTTAACTAAATGAATGAGCTTGGTAATATAAACATCACTAAATTTTTGCTGTTTACTAAAATACAAAATTTCTTTAATACGACGTAACATGACACTTTGGAATAATGGGAAAGATTAGTCCATTGCCTCACTCCTTTTCCTCAATATTCCAACGAGTTGATAAAATGAGTTAGTAAAATTCGTGAATTACAGGAAAGGAAAATTAGCTGTAGATTGGATAAATGGATTTCAACAAATTTGTTAAATACTTTTTTATTGAATTATCCTAATCCGTTTAACCCAACTAAAATCATCGAATATAAAGTATCGAACACGAGATTAGTGACATCGAAAGTCTATGATATTCTGGGAAGAGAAATATCAACATTAGTAAATAAGATGGAGAAATCGGATCACTATAGGGTTAATCTCAACGGTGCAAATTTATCAATTGGAATCTATATGCATATAAAAATTGGAGAATATGATGATTAAAATGAACAAGTTTTTAGGAATATTATCAATTGTAATATTTACAGTTTTAATTGTGGCGAATAACTCCTTGGCACAGAATGCTCAAAAGGAAAAATCAGAAAAGGATAGAACATCAACCTCGAATAGTAAATATGATGTTGCAGCGTTTTATTGGCCCAACTATCATTATGACCCCAGACTTGAATTTCTTTTCCCGGCTAAGAAAGGTGAATGGGAAACAATGTGGAATGCAAAACCCAAAGTATCCGGTGAGCGCCAGCCCAGAATACCATTATGGGGCTATCAGAATGAAGCTGATCCGAAAGTCATGAATGAGAAAATTAATGCAGCTGTCTCACATGATATCAATGTTTTTATTTTTGATTGGTACTGGTTTGATAACAAGCCTTTATTGGAAGATTGCCTAGACAATGGATTTTTAAAAGCTAATCACAACAGAATGAAGTTTTATATCATGTGGGCTAATCATGACGCTTCTTCTTACTGGGATCCGAAAGACACAAATAAAAATCAAATATATTGGAAGGGGGGAGTTAATAGAGCAACATTCGATACTATAGTGAACCGTGTAATTAACAAATATTTTAAGCGGCCATCATATTATAAGATTGATGGTAAACCTGTATTTGCTATTTATGAACTGGACAATTTTATCAAAGGTCTTGGTGGAACTGAAGCAGCAAAAGCAGCGCTTGATTATTTTCGTAAAAAAACGGTTGAGGCAGGTTTTCCGGGTTTGCATCTGCAGTCTATTTTATGGACCGCTGTACCCAAAAGTCTGCCGGATGTGTCCAAAGATCGGATACATACACAAAATGAAGTGTTGAGCTATTTAGGTTTCAACAGTTTCACTAATTACACCTGGGCGCATCTCCAAATGCCCGAAGGAGACTATAACAAGTGGGCAACTGCAAGCACGGCTTTGTGGAAAACATACAGCCATGAATTCTCCATACCTTATTTTCCAAACGTATCGATCGATTGGGATAACAATCCCAGATATCCGTCATCAATTAAAACCCCGTTTATTACAAACTCCACACCAGAGAAATTTAAAAAATATCTGCTCAAGGCTAAGCAATATGTAGATAGTCATCCGCGCCAACCAAAACTGATAACCATCAATGCATGGAATGAATGGGCTGAAGGAAGTTATTTAGAACCTGATAAGAAGTTCGGATATAAATATCTTGATGCTGTTAAGCAAGTTTTCGGCGCCTACAAATAGCATTACTAAGAAGGTCCAAGCAAATTGTATATTAACATAATTTAAATACTTAGCTCACTTTACGCAGAAACAGTACTTTAGAATAATAAAATAATGGGAAATAACTCGGTTTGGGATACAGGTGATTTAAGAATGGCACCTTATGAATATTAATACACATCAAATTTCCTATGGTCAAATACTGTTCAGCAGGCAGCAGCAGGCTGTTATGATTATTTTAAGTGGGGTGAATATCTTCAGCCCACGGGGAACGATTATGCTGAATGTGGTTGGGAAGATCTTTTTGGTGTTAACTATACTCCAACCCCTTACATAGGACAAATTGCATCCGGTCAGGGAGTTGTCTTTAAAAACAGTTTCAATAGTATTCCAAATCAAATTATACTTACGGATTTTTTAATGGACAATGGATTTGGGTTTAAGATATAATTTATAACAAACTAACTTTAAGGTTTACTATGTTTCGCAAGCTTTTCTATATCGACCAAAAGAATTTAATAATTATAAATTCCCGATTAAAACAATTATCAAATACACGAATATTTCTAACTATGATAGTCGTTTTGATCTTCTTTGTTTTTCTGGGAAAAATAATCGGGAAGGAAGTGTTGACAATAAAAACTAATGTTACATCTGTGCAAATGGGACGTTCAATTCAGTTGACTGCACACTTAGATTTGAGATCTGGAATTTCAGCAAAAGATTATTTATTACTTCCATATGTAAATCATCATAGATGGGGTGCACAGCAACAGCCGGATTCAAATGGCGGATCAACCTTTCTGATTCCTTTACCTAACCCGGGTGTTGAACATATTCAAGTAATTGCTGTGAAAGCAGAAACAGACAATTGGATGGGCACTTCTGATCTAAACCTGTTAATGGATGGCCGCTTGATGCCCGATAATGAGGGGTTGCGTTCTAATGAGATAAATATCAGAGTCCAAAGAAGACAGATGCCGAAGCTGCCAGATGATGGTCATCTATACTGCATTCAATATGAAAATTGGTTCGGGGATTCATCCTGGAAAACTGCTGAAGCAGTGCCCCTTATTGGTTTCTATGATTCTTATGACGAAGATGTTATACGCCAGCATATACTGTGGTTTGTAGACATGGGTATAAATTCAATCATGTTAGACTGGTCGAATCATATTTGGGGTGATACAAACTGGAACCAAAGAGGTGAAGGAGCTAGGGCAATTATCAGTAACACAACTTTTTTTCTTGAGGTATTAGCCAAAATGCGGGATGAAGGAATTGAAGTTCCTAAGGTCGTTCTGATGCCTGGTCTTAGCAACGGACCACCGGCAACAATGGAAGCTTTAAACGAAGAACTAGGCTGGATTTATAAAAATTATATTTTAAATCCAAGATTTAAAGGTCTTTTCCAAGTGTATGACGGAAAACCTTTGATGATTATTTTAGATACGGGAGCAATTGGTAACAAGAAAGGTACCGCAGAATCCGCATTTCGAGTACCATTTTTCATATTGAATGCGGTATAGATGACCATCATCTGGCAGCTTCGGCATCTGTCTTCTTTGGACTCT
>JAJYOQ010000195.1 GCA_021796135.1 Bacteroidota bacterium | reverse complement strand
CATTATCTAGACAGGATAGTTATTAAAGCTCATAATAATTTCTCTGTTCTCTTTGACCTGATTGTCGGTCTGTCTGATAAATCTAACTAATGCATTTTTTACCGCTTTTTTAACCAGCTGCGTAATATTTTCCATTTGCTGTATTCTTTAAGATAAAAAACCCTTAAAATCTTAAAAATTCAACTGCCTTTGTTGGCATGATGATTGTTAATTTACTATTAAGCTGTTGTTTGATGACTTATTTGTAGCTTCTTTAATGAGGATGAAGTTTTTGAATTTCCAAATAAATTACGATTGCAATCAACAGCTTTTTTTTATTTCAATATTTCCTTCAATTTGTCATATCCGCTTTTACTTACCGGCAGTTTGATGTTATCTTCTAATCTTACTTGATATGAATTCTTTTCTGCTAATTCTATCCTCTTTATCCTTTTGACCGGAACTATGTATGATCGATGTATTCTTACAAACAAATTCTGATCTAAATGATCTTCATAATATTTCATTGTCTTCTGCTTTAAAAATTTTCCCACGATGCTGTATACCATTACATAATCATCCTGCGCTTCTATATACATTATTTCATCTATTGGTATTATGTTAATTGCGGATGAATCTTTAATAACTATCCTGTCTAGATAATGTGATTTTTCATCGTTACTCTTTATCAGGTTCTTTATTATGTAAGACTGATGTGATTTATTCTGTACATTATTTAATGCTTTTTCAACTGCTTCGTCAAATCTTTCTTTAGAAAATGGTTTTAAAAGATAATCGGCGGCATTCACTTCAAATGCTTTTAATGCATATTGATCAAATGCTGTGGTGAATATTATTATCGGGGGCTCATCGATCAGCTCTAACATTTCAAATCCGTTTATTTTTGGCATTTGCACGTCTAAAAATATTATGTCTGGCTTTTCTTCATTAATTTTTTTTATCGCGTCAAATCCGTTTGAACATTCCCCGATTATTGATATCCTGTCGTTGTCCGCCAAATATTTCTTTATTATTTCTCGGGCAAGACTTTCATCGTCTATTATTAAAACTTTAATCTTATTCAGCATGTTATCATCCCTGTATGGGAATATATAGTATTACCAAAAACAAATTATTGAGCTTTTCAATTTTTAATAAATTATCCGATCCGTATATCAGCTTCAGCCTCTTTTCAATGTTCTGTAACCCTATCCCTGTACCTTTTTTCGATGCTAAAGATGAATCGAAATTATTTTCAATCGAAATTTTCAAATAATCATCCTCTTTTAAACATTTAATTTTCAATATTACTTTTGTCAGTGTCTCATATACTGCATGCTTTATCGCATTTTCAAATATCGGCTGAAGTATCATGTTAGGTATCTGTACGTCTATACAACAATCGTCAATTTCTTCTATAAATTCAAATTTATCTTCAAATCGAATTTTTTCTATATCAAGATATAGCTTTATATTATTTAATTCTTCTCCGAAAGAATTTTTTTGCTTGTCATTATTTGCTAGCGTAAATCGAAGAAAATCGGCAAGCTTGTGTATCATTTCTCGCGCTTTCTCCGCGTCTATTGTCGTTAGTGCGCTTATTGAATTTAAACTGTTGAATATAAAATGCGGATTTATCTGAAATTTTAATGTCTTTATCTCTGCTTCTGTTATAAGATTCTTTAATTCTGATTCCTGTATAATCTTTTCCTGAAAATTATTATAATAAATTATTAAATAATAAAATGATGTTATCAAATAATAAAATAAATTGCCTGCCGTAAATCGCCATACTATTGTCTCTTTGAAAAATGCGGTGTATCCCTCACTGTTATTGAGTATGAATGCTATTATAAAGTATCCGCTGGATAACCAAATTATTGATGCTATTATTCCCCCTAATACATGATCAAATATTACTATAAGAAAATTTTTATTTTCAAATTGTATGTACTTTGCCGGAAACCAAAAACTTAATCCTAAACCGCTTAACAATGAACTAAAAACTAAACTGTCTGTCAGTGCGGTTACAAAACTTACTCTGAGCTCTAGATATAAAAGCGCAAAGTTTATTATCCCGATTATTAACCAAAAAATAAAATAAAGAATTAAGTTTCTTTTATTACTTAAAATTGGATTATTTGACATCTCATATTTTCGTATTTGCTGCTAAATATATTTTATCTCACCGCCGCCGAAAATTGCTGTTCCTTTTATCACTAATGTCCTGGTTGTATCAAATGGACCGCTGTAATTCCGCCTCCATTTATTAGAAAATCCTCCGAATAACGGTGTAACATTGACATTAATACTCCATTCTTTAGGTACAAAAATACTCGTCCCTCCGAACATTAAAAATACATCTAGTACATTCTCGCCTTCGGCTAATTTACAATTGGATAAATCAATTTCCGATCCGCCGAATATCGCTGTAATATTCCCTCCCTTAAAATTTTCTGTTATTATTACTTTATGCCCTCCGCCAAAAATCGCTACGTCATCAATTTGATCTGTATTTACTTGCCTGTTAAATCGCTTGTGACAATTATGCCGATTTAAGTTTTTTTTAAAAATTATGTACATCCCGAATGCTATTAATGCGATGGGGAAAAATATATTAGTGCTGTATGGAACATTTGGGAATATCCTGGGTATCAAAAATAATGTTCCTAGAAATATTAATAATATTCCGAGTGCCTTGTTGTGTGAACTCCTTACTATGACTACTCCCCATATTATCGCCCAAAATGGCAATGAAAATATTACGTGCGCAACATTAAAATTTATTAAATTCAATGTGCTTAGTAAATAAAATCCCCCGATTAGTATTAATATTATTCCAAAAAATACCCTGTTGCCTGATGACCTTTCATTCATATCCATTTTGCTTCCTTTCTCTTTCTTCTAAAATTATTTTGTCCAAATTCTTTATCTTCAGCAGCTGTTTTATTTATATCTGATTTTTCTTGACGTTAACTTAAAACATAGCTTCCTTTATAAAAATATGTTTTCGGCAAATGGCTTAAATTTACCGGTTAATCTCTAAAAATTTGAATATTTAGCATTATTTATTTCTTTTAATTGATAGCGAAAAAATCCGTATATTTAAAGGTTAAATTTTATAATTATCGGGTTCAATTTGGTTAAAGAAAAAATTCTGGTTACTGCTGCGCTGCCTTATGCAAATGGACCTATTCACCTTGGTCATTTAAGCGGTGCCTATCTGCCTGCAGATATCTATGTCCGCTATAAAAGATTAAAAGGAGATGATATCATCTTCATCTGCGGCTCCGATGAGCATGGCGTCCCTATCACTATTACGGCGGATAAAGAAGGCGTTAAACCCCAGCAGATTATTGATCGATTCCATAATCAAAATAAAGATGCATTTCAAAAATTCGGTATAAGCTTCGATAATTACTCCCGGACTAGTCTCCCGATTCACCATGAAACCGGAAAAGATTTCTTTCTTGAGTTTTATAACCGCGGTATTCTTAAAGAGAAAAAATCTACTCAATTCTACGACGAAAAAGCTAAAATGTTTTTACCTGACCGCTACGTCGAAGGCGTCTGCCCGAATTGCGGATTCGATGAGGCTAGAAGCGATGAATGCGAAAATTGCGGCGCTCTATACCAGCCTTATGAATTGTTAAAACCTAAAAGCAAAATTACTGGCGAATCTCCTGTGCTAAAAGAAACTTCCCATTGGTTCTTCCCTCTCGGTAACTACCAAAAACGCCTTGAAGATTATATCAATGAAATGAATAGTAATTATGGCTGGAAAGATAATGTCCTGCAATATTGCAGGGGCTGGTTTAATGACGGATTGGAAGATCGCGCTATTACTAGAGATCTGGACTGGGGCATAAAAGTTCCAATTGACTCCGCTCAGGGAAAAGTACTTTATGTCTGGTTTGAAGCTGTTTTGGGCTATATCTCTTCTACTAAAGAACTTTCTGAATTGTCCGGTAATAAAAATCTGTGGAAAGATTATTGGCAGAACCCGAATACTAAATATGTGGCTTTCATCGGTAAAGATAATGTGGTCTTTCATTGCATCATCTTCCCTTCTATCCTTATGGCTTGGAATGATGGTCGAAATGATAAATTTGTCCTGCCCCAAAATGTCCCGGCTAATGAATTTCTTAACTTTGAAGGAAAAAAATTCTCCAAAAGCAGACATTGGGGTATTGATGTCGCTGATTTCCTGAATATTTTCCCGGCTGACCCCTTACGATATACTCTGGCTGCTAATCTGCCTGAAACTAGAGATACCGATTTCTATTGGAAAGAATTTCAAACTCGTAATAATAGCGAATTGGCTGATATCCTCGGCAATTTTATTAATCGCACTATGACTTTTGTATTAAAACATTTCGATGGTAAGGTGCCTGATAAGAAAAATGTCGAAAAAATTGACGCCGATATACTAAACTTATTGTCCGAATATCCGGGAAAAATATCAAAACTCTTTGAGGCTTATAAAATCCGCGACGGAGTTTTAGAAATTATGAACCTCGCCCGCGCTGGTAATAAATACTTCAACGATTCCGAACCTTGGAAAACTATTAATTCAAATAAAGATAAATGCGGAACTACCCTTTACGTCTGCCTTCAAATTATATATGCCCTGGCTGAATTAACTGAACCGGTTATCCCGTTCTCCTCAAAAGAGATTTTTAATATTTTAAATGCCTCTAAAACTGACTGGGATAATTGTGCAAATGAAAATTTACCGGTAGGTCATATTTTGAATCAGCCTAAAATTATTTTCCCTAAAATTGAAAACGAAATAATCGAGCAGCAAATGGAAAAATTAAATAACCCCGATACTAATAACGAAATTAAAAAAGATGAACTCGTTACTATAGATGATTTTACTAAAATTAAGCTTTTGGTTGCCGAAGTTATAAGTGCCGAAAAATTAGAAAAAAGTGAAAAATTATTAAAACTAAAAGTGAAATTAGAAAATGAAGAAAGACAGGTTATTGCCGGTATCGCTAAATCCTATTCTCCCGAAGATATCATCGGCAAAAAGGTCGTTATGATCGCTAATCTTAAACCTGCTAAACTTATGGGTCATGAGTCTAACGGTATGATCCTCGCCGTGGAAGATGAAAATAAAAACTTAAATGTTTTGTCTGTTCCGGATAATGTTAAAAACGGAACTCGTATTAAATAAATAGGAACTCAATTACCTTGATTTTCAAAGTCTCTATAACTAAAATAACCGACCATTTTTTGACAAATCTTATTTCATAGGAGAAACTATAAATGTATTTACGTATTGCTGCTCTATTCTCGGTTTTGTTGATGTTTTTATTCGTTTCTTGCGCTCCCGAACATTCGCAAATAGTTTTAGCGAAATTCGGCGATCAAAAAGTTACAATGAAAGATTTCGAAACTGCTTACGCTAATAACGTTGGCGGATATGATGTCGCTAAAAAGGATAGTATCGATAAACTTAAAAACTTTCTTAACCTTTATGTTGATTTTAAACTGAAACTGCGCGATGCATTCGTAAGAGGATATGATCAGGATACTTCTATTAGTAACGAATTGACCGACTATAAAAAGAAAGTCGGCGTTAGCTATATCCTCGAAAAACAAATCGTGGATCCGGGTATTAAACAATTATATGAAAGAAGAAAATGGGAGTACCGCGTTAGCCATATTATGTTCCGCCCCGATTCTTCCGGTTGGGGTCATGCTAAAATCCTTGCTAATGAAATATTGGATAGTCTAAAAAATGGCGCCGATTTTGCTAAAATGGCTGAAAAATACTCTCAGGACCTCTATTCTAAAAAAGACGGCGGAGACCTTTACTATATCACTGCCGGTCAGCTCCCTTCTCAATTCGAAGATGCTGTCTATGCTACTGAACCGGGTCATTTCTATCCGGAAGTAGTCAAAAGCCCTTTTGGATATCATATTATTAAAGTGACTGATAAAAGACCTAGAGTTCCGGAAATTCGCGCTAGCCATATCCTCGCTGCTTTTGCCGACTCTGCGGGTAAAATTGACTCCTCTAAAGCTCTCGCTAAAATTGATACCGTTTTGTATCAGCTTAAACACGGCGGCGATTTTGCTAAACTGGCTGAAAAATATTCGGATGACCCCGGCTCTAAAAAACGGGGCGGCGACCTTGGCTATTTTGAAATGCGTATGATGATGAAACCTTTTGCTATTGCTGCTTTCGATCTTAAAAATATCGGCGATATCTCTGATATCGTTAAAACTAACTATGGCTATCATATTATTAAACTTACCGGAAGAAAACCATACCCCACTTTCGACGAGGATAAGGATAACCTCAAAAAATTGTTCCAGCAAATTAGATATCAGGAAGAGTATGACTCCCTTGTCGCTAAACTTAAAAGAAATTATAACTACAATCTGAATGAAAAAAACTTTGAAACTTTAATTGGTAATGCCGATACTTCTAAAATCGGCGAACCTTCAGAAAATATCGATAAAATTAAAGATCTCGAAATATTTTCTTATGATAATAAATCTGAAACTGCTGGAGATTTTTGGAATAGAATGGGTTCTATTCCGGATTATGCTAACCATAATGCTAGTGCTGGAATCCTTACCTCTGCTCTTAAAAAAATTAGCGGTGATGTGGTCCTTGAAGAAGATGCCCTTAACCTTGATAAAACCGATAAGGAATTCGCTGCTCTTATGAATAGTTATAAGGAGGGTATCTATATCTTTAAACTCCAAAATCAGGAAGTCTGGAATAAAATAAAAATTGATTCTACTAAATTGTATGATTTTTATCTGTCAACTAAAGACAACTATAAAACTTCTCCTCAGGTCGATTATTCAGAAATATTCTGTACTTCGGATTCGACTTGTGACCATTATTATCAATTGTTAAAAGATGGCGCTAATTTCGATTCTCTGGCTGGATTATATACCCAGCGCCCGGGTCTTAAAGATAAAAAAGGTGTCTGGGGATTCCAGGATGTTACTTCATCTCAATTATCCGAGATCGCTAACTCTCTCAAAAATCCGGGTGATTTCTCTAATGTCTTTGAATCTAACGGTGGCTATTCTATCGTTTCTCTTATCGCTCGAAAACCTTCTCGGCTGAAAACTTTCGAGGAAGCTAGAGCTGAAGTTACTGGCGCTTTCCAGGATGCCGAAAGTAAAAGATTGGAAAATAACTATATCGAAAGTTTGCGAAAATTCTATAAACCACAAATATTTTATGACGAACTCGCAAAAGCATTTAAAAAAGACTAATTATTTTATCGCTTTCTTTTGTGTATTATCTATTATTGGCGGCTGTTCAAAAGAAAAAGGGAATAAAAATTTTATTGCGAGGGTTAATAATAAATATTTGACCCAGAAAGAATTTGACTCATTTGCAAGTTCCGAAGGTGAGAAAAATTTTTACCGGGAAGAAATTATCCGTAATTGGATTAAACAGGAAGTATTGTATCAAGA
>JAJYOQ010000194.1 GCA_021796135.1 Bacteroidota bacterium | reverse complement strand
ATGTTCGAAGATATAAGCATACATCATCTTTATTAGAAAAAGTTTCAAAATAAGCCTTTAGCAATACATCCCAGCCTTTGCGGTTTGTCCACTCGAAAATCGAGAGGAAATTGAATGTCGCTTTATTTGGCAAAGCATATTTCTCCACTTTATCTGGATTAAAAACTTCAGTGTCAATACCTTCAGGTATTACAACTAATTTATTCTTATCTACCCCGTATTTAGCAAAAGTTTCAACATTGAATTTACTCGGTACCCAAATTTCATCCATTTGATTGCATTTCTCGATCCAATCTTTAGGAAGCCTATCTGTCTCATACATAGTTCGACCAATGCAATATTTTGCATTTTCAAACTTAATTAGACTATTTCCGGGTTGATGGTGAATTATGATTGTATTTTTGTTATAAGAAAAATTTTCTCTCCATTTATGAGGATCGACCTTGTGAAGCCTATACAATGTTCTACTCCATTGCAATGGTAGATTTTTTATAAATTCTTCAGAGACAAATACATTTTGATGTCTTATTGTCAAAGAAATTTTTTTATCTAGGCCCAACGCAAAACCAATTGCTTCACTTGCATAACCGCTTGGATTAAAAAATGGAGCAATCCACAGAATTTCATTTTGCAATTTTTCACCCTGAGATTCATATATTTTACTATTCAGATTTTCATATTTATTTTGTATAGGGATTACTTCTCCCATCGAAGTAAGTGCTGGGAAAGGAATGCTAAACATTTTCATTTCATTACTATTTGAAATAGCGTTCTTAATATTATTCGCCGTTTCTTGTTCCTCAAAAGGAAGTAGTTGTATCAATTCCAATGCTTCATTTTCTCGATTTAGTTTATAAAGCAGCATGATAATATTGTTGATAATCAGATTCTGGAATGAGCTTTCTAATTGGAGTAAACCTTTAAGAATATCTAAAGCTAATTCGTAATTGGGGTAAACTGAAGAACTGCTTATACATGAAGCATAATCTAATTTAGATGCGATTTGGGCAACCGTATTATTATGAATTTTTAGGTAAGGATAAATATCCGTCAAACTTAAATTCTTCCGATAATTATCTAAAAACGAGTGAACTTCGCGAATTACATTGCCTTGGTTAGCATAAGAAAGATTCTCTTTGGATTCGTAGTACAAACCTAGAACTTGTTTAACATGAATTGCATTTGCTTTTATTGATGCACGTAAAAAAAAAATTCATAATCCCCTGCACTTATAAAGGATTCATCGAAATATCCCACCTCTTCATGAAGTGAACGTTTCCACATAACCTGAGACCCGAATGGACAATGAGCAAGAGCCTGCCTAAGAGAGAATTCCGGTAATATCCAAATTTTTTCTGCTGAATTATTTGAAAAAGTTTCGTTTTCTACAGAGGTTACAAATACATCGCAGTATGCAAGCCCGACATTCTTTTCCTCAAGTATATCGTATAATATCTCGAATGAATCGTTCTTATGTCTATCGTCGGTATTCGCATTTGTAAGATATTTACCTGAAGCTAAATGAACAGCCCGGTTCCAAGTCGCATAAAGTGTTTCCCTTTCAGTCCGTTGATAAATTATATTTGGAAATTTTTCAGCATATTCAGAAATTATTGCATGCTCCCCTTGCAAAGAACCGCTATTGATAACTATGATTTCAAGTTCGTCTTTTTTAAATAAAGTTTGATTTATCAAATCATCAAGACAACCTCGGATGAACTTTTCTGAATTATATGTCGAAACGAGAGCCGAAACTTTAATCTTACTATGAATCTTAACATTTTGTTCCCCCATTTCAATTAATTCAAATTCCTTATTAATCTGATTAATTGTTGCATTTTGAACTGAACCTAATCTATTATTTAAATATCTAATATTTTCTAAGGCTATTTTGTTGTTAGGGTTTAAGCTAATAACCTTTTTCAAATATTCTATACCTGAATGGAAATTATTCTTAAGTATTTCGATAACTGCTAAGTTATTTAAAGCATCCAGATTTGAAGGGTCATTTACTAATATGTTGTCAAGCAATTCTCTTGCATTTGCTAAATGATTTGATTGAATAGATTCTTCTACTAAGGAGATAATTTTTTCACTATAGGTCATTCTACCCGTCTTCTTAACTTCGATAAGCTCGACTTGATCGATAGGTAAATAATAAGAAAGCATTCTTACGAGATTATCAAAGCTGACTCTATTTGGTAATTCATTATAATAAACCCTTGGTTTATCAGATTTATTTTTCAAGCTATTTTGAATTGCTTCTAATATTAATTCGGGGTCTATATCCTTTACACAATATGCCCTTTCAAATTTGCAATTCCAATTACATCCATAACAAGATAAAGGTAAAGAGACAATAGATGTCAAGTTAGAATAGGGAATAAATCTACCGAAATGACCTCCCCCTAAAATGATAACATTAGGGGTTCCTACAGCGCATGCAATGTGCGAATTTCCCGTTTCCGAACCAACAGCCAGCCTACATTTTTTAATAATGGCAGCCGTTTGCCTTAATGTAGTTTTACCGCATAAATTAATTGATGGAGCTTGTATATTATCTAGATTATCCTGGTTTATTTTATAATCGTTTTGGGAACCTACCGAAATAACTGAGAAGTTATTTTCTTTACATAATTTTGATAACGCATTTCCATAATTATAATATAGTCTAACATCATGCCTAGCACCTGCAAATAAAACAATAGTTTTCTTAGGATTGAGCCCATTCTCTTTAAAAAACTGAACAGCGAATTTTTCATCTTCCTTGCTAAGCCATATCTCGGGTGTAAGATTTCTTTCTTCGATCCCTAACCCTATTAAAAAATCTTTATTCCTTTCAATTTCACTTTGCCATCCCTCGCTTGATTTTATTACAAAGGTTGATAATTCTCTAGCTTCATTAACCATCTGCCGTGTATTATTTTCGTAATTACCGTCTATCCTAAATGTTTGCTTAGCTCCTGAAGCTAACATAATAATATCTGTAATAGCTTCGCTTGAATAAACTGAATTTATTGCAACATCAAATTTATAGGTATTCAAATTTGAAATAATTTTTTGTTTGTATTCTAGCTCTTCATTGAACCTTTTTTTATTAATTCCAATGATATTTTTTACATGTGGAGAATATTCATATAATGACATTACTTGCTCATCACAAAGGACAGTTATATCTACATCGGGGTATTTCACTTTAATCCCTTTAAGCATTATGGAAGCCAAGATATTGTCCCCAATTGCGTCTGTTCGTATAAAGAGCATTTTATCATAATTAGTATTTTGTCCATCTTTAATTGAATTTACTGGTGTAAATTTTGCGATACAAAAACCAAATTTCTCATCTGATGCTGTAATAATTTTAAATCGTGGATCATTTTGAATTTGAATAAAACTTTTCCGATGTTTTATATGATTAATGTCATCTAATGCGATAATGCATTCTTTATTTAATTTTTCTACAAGATAATTAAATTCAATGTTGCCGATATGTCCCCCGCTGTCAAGAAGAACAAAATCAGGTTTGTAATCAAAAGTAATAAGGCATTTTTGTAATAAATCGTCTTCTACATACTCGAAATTAGTTTCATTGAAGTATAACCTTGCTCTATCAGTTTCTTTATGATCGACAAAAATATCATCAAATTCTATTTCTTTAACGGTATTTTTTTCGATCTCATCCACTGAAGGTAAGAGTGAATGCGGCAATGAAAGACCATTTAATAATGTGACATAACCTTGTAAATTACTTAGCTTAATATTTTCTTTAGCTATTAAGTGGTTATTCGTGTTTACCTCAATTGAATAGAATTGAGTATTATTTAGCCCTAATTCTTTGAGTGATGAAGCTATTATTTTTGTTGTTCCTGTACCGTGGAATGTCCCTGTTTCAATAATTTTTGATGGATGTATTTCAGTAATTATTTTTTTTATTTCTTTAGCAAAAACAGAAACTGAATCGATTTGAGTCAAATTGTTTTCAACTTCATGTTCTCCCGCCACTTTAATTCTTTTGCTTTTTATTGTAGACAATTCCTTTGAATCTAAACGAGGAAATATTTCTTTTCCGATTTTATCACAAAATATATCCCAATTATGATATTTTTCAATAATATTTCTATTCTTAAGCTGAAGAATTTTTAATTGATCTTCATCCATATTTAAGGCATTATTAATAGTAATTATATTATGTTCATCATCAAATAATGATAATAAAATAATAGAAGAATAATAATAACCGCATTGTGGCGTAGTAATTGGGATTAAACCTAATGACATCGCCTCCAATAATGTAGTAGGTGACGCATCGCTAATCGACATATTAATAAAAAAATCACATTTAGTTAAAATATCATCAACTACATTTTTATTACTAAAACTAATTTCTCCCAAGAATTTCGTTTTCGGTCTTTTATTAAGTAACGAAATATCTTCTGCGTTATAATGCCCGGCAACTAGCAATGGACAATCTATTTTCATCAATAAGTTAAATAATTCTTTTGTGCCTTTTTCTATTCCGCTGCGTCCAAGAACAAACAATCCTCTTTCTCCTGGAGAATTAATGCTATTTTTTATCATTGGGAAAATATTTGAATCAATAGCATTATCTAATCTTACAATTTTATTTTTCAGATATCCATAATCCGTCCTCTCAATGGTGTCTAACCAATATGGTCCGCTAATTATAAATAATTTATGAGCCTTTTCTGCTAACTCTAAAGCAAATCTGTTAATTTCAGGAATTCTTGTGTGCAATGGCCATAATAAATATTTCCCTGCTGATGACTTTGAGAAAAGTCTTTTAATTACCGTATTTTCATCCGGATGCGGATGACCTATAATAATATCATTTTCCCCAACATTAATTGATGAGCTAACATCATCAAGATTATAATATTTTACAGCATAATGTTTTTCAAAGTAACGATATAATTTGTTAGTTATTGTACCTGGCGCCGATATAGCGTTATCGTTTTTCGGATCTCCTGAATAAACAAAATGGATCACTGGTTTTTCATTTTTGATTGGGATATTAGAAGATTGAGGATTAAGATTGGAAATATTTTTATATTCTCCTATAAAATAGAAGTCTTTTCGGTTTGGCTGGTCATAAAGTCCAAGGAATTTCTTTTCGTAAATAGGCCTAAAATATTTAGTTAAAAATTGATAAAGATAATTTTCTTCAACACGAATTGGATGTCCGGCATCATACTGTTTTTCAGAAATTATTCTAACTTGTTCACTATTAAAAGCTACATCTGCAAAAACGAAGACTCCCCTATCATTCAAAAGAGAAGTTATAATATTAAATATTTTTGGGATATCATAACAATGTTCTAAAACATTGTTCATAACAACTAAATCATATTTTTCAATTGGGACAAATTCTTCGATTGGTGAATTTATAATCTTTACGGGAGTTCCTAATAATACACCATCTTTATATGAACAATTTGGATGTTTTAAATATTCCTTAATTAGCGGATCAAGTAGTGAAATCTTTTTTACTGTTTTAATATCTTGTAGAATAATCCTTAAATTCGTAAAAGGCCCACATCCGAGTTCAATCACATTTTCAAATTTGTAACTCTTTAACGAATCGTAATTATTAAATCTTACTCTATGCTCAAAGTTTCTATCATCATTACTGTCTAGGCAAGAGTGCATCCATGTTTTCTTTTCGTATTTTTGTGCTTGCTCCCATCGTTCTTTATCGACTTTAATTATTCCTTCATTTGTTAAATATTTTTTATCATTATTCTTAAACAAAAGGTCAGTGGCTTTTTCATCATAAAAAACTTCTATATCTTGATTTACATAAACAGAATTAATTAATTCATTATTCATATTAATGTTGCTCATTAAAAAATTTTTTCTTTTAAAAGCACTCCACCCATTTCTTTCATTTGTGCTGCATTTAATTTGAATCCAGTCTGGATGATTTAATAGATATTGATTATTAAAAGAATTTTTATATGTGTTAATGTCATCAAGTACAACAATATTTGTTTTATTTATAAATTCTTTTAGCTCTTCTTTTGCAAAAAATTCTCCAGAATCAAAAAATACTAAATCAAATATTTCATCTCGAATTAACAGTTTGACGTCTTTTTGCATACAAGATAGATTATTCAAAATTGCATAATTATTATCGAACCAATTCAAAATTTCATTTTCGGAATAGTTTTCCAATAATACTTTGCCATAAGTTCTTATATCAGAGATTACAGTTTCCCAACATGGTATTGTTTTTATATTTATAAACGTTCCCAAAATTGGCTCAACAAATGAATACTCTGAAATATTAATTTTTAAGTTATTAAAAGTTTCCTCCTGCGCTTCAACAGCATAAATCTTAGCCTTTAAGTTCAATTGCTTTACACTTTCAGCTAATATCTTCGTTGAACCTAAACCAGTTGCTGCTCCTATATCCAAGATAACTCTAGGTTTGTAAATATCCACTAAATCATACAAATATTTCCCTAATTCTGATTCATTATTTACTTGTGGAAAAACAACATAAAAAAGGCTATAATAATTTTTTACCCTCTTTAAAATTTCACTTACTTCTAAATTTTCAGAGAACCTTATATTTATAATACTGCAAATGGTCTCGATAAAATCATATTTTTTCTTCTTTTCGCATGCTAGAGCAAGTTTGATCATATCGTTAATATTTTTGCAAGTTGTGTCGATAATTCCTTCAAGAAAATTGTCAGCAGTTTGTTTTCCGCTTGAATTTTTATGTAAATCAGCAAGATTAATTATGGCAAAATAATTTTCCCCATTTTCTTTAACTGCCTTTTCAAAAAATATTTGCGCTTCAATATACTTACCTCGGTACAAACAAATTTCTCCCAGTTTATTGAAAGCTTCAGAATTATTTTCGTTCTCATTAAGCAGGTCTAAACAGGCAGTTTCTGCCTTTTCATATTCTCCTGACGCTATAAGCTGCTCAACAAATGGAATGGTATTATTACTCATCATTTAACTTTGCTTTTAATTAAAAAATAAGTTCTTCTTAATATCAGCACTATAACGGTTTCTAAAAACATAGCTATAAATACATAATATTCGAGGTTTCTAAATCCAATATTATACCACTATAAATAATTGATTTTTAACGCTATAAATGATATTTGGATTGGCTTATTTCCTGAAGTTGGCTAATTTTAGCCAATTTTAAGTAATCTTGAAATTTACGGAAGGCGAATTAGAGAATTTTTTCATTAATAGAGCTTAAAAATTGAAGAAAATTGCCTGATTTTTAAAAAAATCAAATTATTTTAAATTTGAACTAAAAACAAAGTATTGAGAAAATTCAACTATTCTATTGCTTTACTTTTGAATAAAAATGTATCATTAAATTAAAATCAAATTTTAACAATTCTTTTCCTATCTAAAATTATAAAATGAAAAAATAAGGGCAATATTTACTTTTTAAAATAATATAAAATGAGATTTTTTGGACAAATCATAATTTAAAAAACGATATATTATAC
>JAJYOQ010000193.1 GCA_021796135.1 Bacteroidota bacterium | reverse complement strand
ACTTACCACCCTTGCACACAAAACAGATGACGGAAGTCAAATATCTATTGAAATACCGTCTCAAATGTATCTTTTTTCTCAAAAGGCAGGGGAGAACCTTTTGAAAGAACCGATGTAAATTTATAACTACTAAGTTAATAAGTCAAGAAATTTTAATTTAAAAATTATTTTTGTGAGGTAAATAACATTAAATTCTTTAATCTAAAAGAATATTTAATGTCTTTAAATAATTGCCGATTATGATTAAATAACCGGAATAACAAATTTGTATCCCACCTTTATAAGCCCATAAATATTTGATTTTAATTCAAGATACATTTGAGACGGTATTTCAATAGATATTTGACTTCCGTCATCTGTTTTGTGTGCAAGGGTGGTAAGTTCATCAGCATTTTTTGAATTTGACAGACTCAAAAATGAGCCGGATAATACCATCTTTATTCCTCTTTTGTCCAATTGATCTTTAATAAAAGAAAAGGCTTTTGATTTATAAAGGCGGGAATTCTGGTCGAAAATATAAAATAAAGATTTAGGGTAAGCTCCTATAATTGCTCTTATAGCATTTCCAAGCCTATCAAGCGGAAAATTTGGCTGAAGTTTGAAGTCCATTTCATTTATATCATCATTAAGCAAAACTGCATATTGTTTCCTGTTAGAATACAGAGAATCGGCTAGTTCTGTATCTTTTTTTGAAGGGATAAGTGCTGCAGTAAAGACTTCGGGGCTTAAGATAATTTTTGAAATATTTGATTCATTTAATCCCTGAAGATTAGAAATTATCAATGCAATATTTCCGGCGTTTCTCTTGATATTAGCATCATATTGAAAAATAGATCTGAGAAGTAATTTATCGTTTGAGAAGATTGATAAAATATTTTCACCACCGATTGTAACTTCATGGCAGACCATTCTTAGATTATCGGGATAAAAATCGTTATACAACTGCTGGATAATTAGTGAAATCGGAAGATCTCTGGGAACTTTGACAATAAATTGTTTTATCAATGAGTCTGAAGGATTATTATTCATTTTATGAATTTTTATCCACTCACTTTTTATACCGAAATCATAAACAGAATTTAGGAAAATGCTGTTTATCTCGACTCCGGAAATTTCTTTTTGCTGATATAATTTTTTCCTATTAACCTTAGATATTAATAGGTTAGCGCCTAAAAGTAATATGGCTAATAAAAATAAAAAATTTATCAGTTTTCTTTTATCGAAAGTAAAGTTCATTAAGAAAATTTTTCAAAAATTAGTTATTTATTTTTAAAGACCGGTTTTCTTTTTTCAAGAAATGCAGAAGTCCCTTCTTTTGCATCTTCAGTTCCAATGCTAAGAGAGAAAAGACTTGCCTCATAATCTAATCCATCTTTGAGAGGAATTTCATTTGTACTTTTAATTGCTTTTAGAATATAATTGACGGACGGAGCGCTTTTTGATGCAATCTGTGATGCGATGGCTTCGACATGAGTTAAAAGTTCATTTTGCGGAAATACTTTGTTTACTAATCCGATCCTTAAAGCTTCGTTTGCATCTATGATATTTCCGGTTAAAATCATTTCATTTGCATAGCCTGTATTGATTAATCTTGCCAATCTTTGAGTGCCGCCATAACCGGGCAAAATACCAAGATTTATTTCCGGTTGTCCGAACTTCGCATTTTCTGAAGCATATCTGAAATGACATGCCAATGCAAGTTCACATCCGCCGCCAAGTGCATATCCATTGACAGCTGCAATAACCGGCTTGGAAAGGTTTTCAATAATTTGAAACACAATTTGCCCCTTCTCAGAAAATGATTTTGCGCTTATTACATCAAGCTGATTAATCTCGGTAATATCTGCTCCGGCAATAAATGATTTCTCTCCGCTTCCGGTAATAATTATACACCCGATATTTTCATCTTTATCCAGATTATTAAATAGAATTTTGATCTCATCTATTGTTTCTGAATTTAATGCGTTCATTTTATCAGGTCTATTTATCCTAACTATTGCAATATTATTTTTAATTTCAAATAATAAATTTTTGAACATAAAATATCCTTAAAGATTTATATATAATGGTAATCGGACTTTCAAATCTACCGCTAAATACTGATTAGAAAGAAAATAATTATATGATGCAACGACTTCGAGCATAAACATTGAAATACCCGTGCCTGCACTAAACCCAAACTTAGAAATATTCTCAAGATAGTTGCTTTTACCGGAAGAGAGCTTAAACTGGTGAAGAATTTGGTAATAATTATAATTAGCAGATGCTTCAATAATAGGCATTAATAACACAATACTGTTAATCAAAGGGGGGAAATAATATCTGGCACCTACACTTACAGGAAGCACATTAGTAGAATAATTTGAATAATCTGTTGATTCATAGAATGACTGCGCTCCCGGATATTGTTCGAATCCGATTTTAGTATATAGAAATACAGGTAAATACTGGTTATCTGTATATGATAATTCAACATTAAACCCATATCCTAAATCAGTTGAATTTGCAAAAGAATTTATCGGCAGCCGAGGTCCGACTCCAAATGCCAGGAAAAACCCTCTGGCTTTGTCAACAGGTTCTCTTTGAGCAAATAATATTGTAGGTATAAATAAAAGTATTAAGAAAAACTTTTTCATTTAACGATAAAATCTTTTACGCAAATTACAAAAAAAATAAATCACTAATTATATTTTCTTCTTTATCGTAAAGTATGACAAAGAAATTAAAAGGGCTGCTAAAAAAATAGTAATAGGGATGAGATATGGGCTTATCTTTGGGCTCACCTCGAAGAATCCATCCCATGATTGATATTGAGCCGCAAATAATATATTAATAAACATTCTTGAGCTGCTTCCGAAGGCAAGGATGCTTTCCCAAAAAAGGGTAAAAAATATTATTGAAAACCAATATACATTTTGGAAAAAGTTAATAAGCAAACTTGCCGAGATAGATACTAACACAGCCGTAATTATGTTTAATAAATTAATTTTATCCTTACCTATTGGTACAAATTCAAAAAGAAAAAGAAAGAATACTATTAATGCTATCTCCCAAAATCCATATTTCAGCTCATTGCGGATAAGTATTAAAAAAACAGAAAACATTAAGAGTTGAATTAAATTCCAGATTAAATAAACAGGATAATCTACTATTGATGAAAGTCCAAATTCGTAAAAATAATCGGGATCGCTCAAGTCAATATTATGTGTCAAATACAAAATGCCTAAAACAAGAATTATCGGCAGTATAATCCATAATACTTGCAAGAATGCTTTATTAAATTTCGGGTGAATCAGAGAATCTTTGATAATGCCTAAATGTGATTCCCTAATAAAGACTAGAATAGGTAATATAAGGCTTAATTGGAAACGAAATCCGAGTAAAATTAAATAATCATCTAAGTTGAAAATTCTTAATATCAGTCCAACGGCATTAGTTAAAATAACCGCCAACAGTAATCTGAAAATATTATTTTTTGCCACAATAATTATTTTTTAATTTCCATCTTTTTAAGCTGTGTTCCAATCCCATATTCGTAAACTAGTTTACCTCCATAGTGTCCGGTTTGATATATAAAGAAAAATCCTATAATTGCTAAAACTGCGATAAAATATTTTATAGCTCCCGTGAATTTTTTCTTAATTGTAAGGAAAGTCCTGATTATTAATAATCCCGTAAAAAACCAAAGAGTAATGTTAGCATAAGTGCTATGGGTTTCTATTGCATCCAAATTTATATTAGCTCCTAATTTTGACCAGGCATGTGCGACATCTTCAGCTTGGTTACCCGTAAGAACAGCAATTAATGCTGCTATTACTCCAAAAAATAAAACCAGATGAGCAGTTTTTGAAAAAAAATCTTTTTTGAATAATACTCCAATTACTTCAAGGAACACATATAGAGACAGAAGGGCAATCGGGAAATGAACAATCTTTGGATGAAGCTGTGCTAAGAAATCCATAATTAAATCCTTTATAAATAATAATTAACCGCACAATAAAGAACCGCCGTTTACATTTAGAATTTCGCCGTTGATATGGCGGGCTAAGTCAGATGCTAAAAAAAGAACAGGACCTGCTATATCCTCTGCAGAAGCAATTCGTTTTACCGGAATTTCGTTTCTTACTTTTTCTTTATATGCAATATCAGAAAAAACATCTGCAGACATATCGGTTATTACCCATCCCGGAGCTACACAATTTGTTGTTATATTAAATTCGCCAAGTTCCGCAGCCAACGACTTTGTAAAAGATATCATTCCTCCTTTTGAGGAAGCATAATGAGAATAAAATGGTTCGCCTCTTTGACCTGCCGTAGAACTAATATTTATAATTCTTCCAAAATTATTTTTTTTCATTGAAGGTATAAGAGCTTTTGTAAATAAAAATGTCCCTGTCAGATTTATTCTAATAGTATTCTCCCATTCTTCAAGACTCATTTCATCAACCTTACCGCGTTTCCAAATTCCTGCATTATTTACAAGAATATCTATCCTTCCAAAATCATATATAATTTTATTTACTGTATTAATTATATCCTGTGAAGAATTAAGATCAATCTGATAAGATTGACTTTTTACTTTTTGGGATAAAGACTTCTTTAAACTATTTGCGGCAGCTTTATTTTTACTGAATGTAAAAGCTACATTTGCGCCGGCATCTGCAAACATTTTAACGCATGCTGCGCCAATTCCGCGGGAACCCCCGGTAATTAAAACATTTTTTGAATTAAAATTTATCATATTAATATTTAACTTTGAATAGAAATAGACCTTTTGCAGGTACTGCCTCACCCGCAGATTCACGATCTTTGCTCAGAATAATTTCTTCAATATAATTTTTATCATAATTATATTTCAATGCTTTTAATAAAGTGCCTGTAATAGTTCTAACCATTCCGTGAAGGAATCTATCTGCTTCTATTTTAAAAATTATGAGATCTTTTCTTTCTTTCCATACTGCATCATAAATGCAGCAGACTTTATTCTCAGTGTCGCTGTTTTTCCTTGAAAAGGAGCTGTAATCTCTTTGACCAATAAAAGCCTGGCTAAGAATATTTAATCTATCACAGTTAATTTTTTGGTTACAAAAATATGAATATTTTGAATAAAAAGGCGATTTGTATTTTGATATTAAGTAAATATAACTTCTTTTTTTTGCATCAAAACGTGAATGAAAAGCTTCCTGCTTTTCTTCGATTTTTAATATTGATATATCTTTCTCTAAAATAGAATTTAACTGATATTTAAACCGGTAAAGGTCAAGAGTTTTATCTGTTCTAAAGTTAGCCACCTGACCAAGTGCATGAACTCCGGAATCGGTTCTGCCTGCTCCAATTAAATTTACATCTTCATTCAAAACGATACTAATAGTTTTAGAAATTTCATCTTGTATTGTCCGGGCATTGATTTGCGATTGCCAACCGGCATAATTAGTACCATCATATTGAATTAGAAGTCTAAAGTTTTTCAAATATTTTCATTATTAATATTATTTTGAATAAACAGTCTTTATATTTACAAATTCCTTTATCCCAAATGATGAAAGTTCGCGTCCATATCCGGACTCTTTAATTCCGCCGAAGGGAAGTCTGGGATCAGATTTTACAAATTCATTAACGAAACAGCAGCCGGCATCTAATTGCTCCTTAGCTATCATTTCGCCTTTTGCTTTATCTGAAGTAAAAATAGCGGCTCCTAAACCAAAAATTGAATCATTAGCAACTTTAATAGCTTCTTTTTCATCTTTAACCTTTATCAAAGAGGCAACCGGACCAAACAATTCTTCTTCATAAGCCGGCATTCCGGGTTTTACATTTGTCAGAATGGTCGGGGGATAATAAGCATTTGTTCTATCGGAAATAACACCTCCAAGAAGAAGTTTTGCGCCAAGTGAAATACTTTTCAATACCTGATCATGCAGTTCATTACGTAGGTCAATTCTTGCTTGCGGACCAATATCATTTGTCTCATCAAACGGGTCACCCATTTTTTTATTTTTCATGGACTTGATAAATAAATTTTCAAATTCATTATATACTTTTTCAACGATGATAAATCTTTTTGCCGCAATACAACTTTGACCGCCGTTAATGAGTCTTGAGGTAACACAAGTATCTGCTGCTGATGCAAGATCAGCATCATCAAGAATAATATATGGATCACTGCCGCCCAATTCAAGAACAGTTTTCTTAAGAACGGAACCAGCAATTGATGCTATTGACTTTCCCGCAGCTACACTGCCTGTCAATGTAACAGCCTTAATATTTTTATTTTCAATAACTTTTTTGATATTACTTGACGACACAATTAGTGTTCTGAAAATGTTATCAATAAATCCCGCTTCTTTAAAAACATTTTCGATAGCAATGGCACATCCGCTAACGTTAGAAGAGTGTTTTAGAACGCCGCTATTACCAGCCATTAAATTCGGTGCTGCAAACCTGAAAACCTGCCAAAATGGGAAATTCCATGGCATAACTGCAAGCACCACTCCCAGCGGCTGAAATGAAACAAAACTTTTATTTGCATCAGTTTTAATTATCTCATCTTTTAAGAAATTCTCTGAATTGTCGGCATAATAATCACAAACCCAGGCGCATTTTTCGATTTCAGATTTTGACTGAAGAATCGGTTTTCCCATTTCTTCTGTCATAAGCGAAGAAAGCTCTTCTTTTTTCTCTCTTAATACTTTTGCGGCATTTTTCATCATCTCGGCTCGTTGAGCAAACTCAGTTTTTCTCCACTTTAAAAATGCCTGATTACTTTTAGCAATTATTTCATCTATTTCAGTTATTGACATTTCTTGATAAGATTTTATCTCGGAACCCGTAGCAGGGTTTATAGATTTGATCATTTTTCCACCTTCAATAATTTAGATAGTATAAAACTGTCAGCTGACTTTTTTTATTACTACAAGAGTTTTATCGTCTGAATAGCTGCCGTTTTTAGTAAAAGTTATTAATTCGTCCAAAATTCTAAAAACTATATCCTTTGGACTTAAGTGACGATTATTGATTAAAATCCTACTGATATTATCTTCGCCAAAATTTTCAAATTTATCATTTGTCGAATCTACAACTCCATCCGAAAAAATTAATAATACATCATTAATTTCAAAATTAATATTTTCAATACTATACTTAGCATTAGGAGTAGGTCCTAAAACAGGTCCGGTAGGGAGCAGATATTTTATTTCTCCCGTACTATTTTTTATAAACATCGGCGGGTTATGTCCGGCATTTGCATAAAGAAATAAACCGCTTTGGTCCTGTGACAACTCTCCGTAAAAAAGGGAAGCAAATTTATCGTCTTCAAAAATTTTATTAACAAGAGCGTTCATCCTTTTCATGAGAACAGCCATCTTTATTTCAAAATTGCATGCCATCCTTAGGGCTCCGGAAATGTACATAGCTTCAGCGGCGGCACTTACTCCTTTACTGGCAGCATCTCCGACTGTAACACCAAGAATACTTGTTTCTTCACCGATTTCTAAATAATCAAAGAAATCACCGCCTACAATTTCAGCAGGATC
>JAJYOQ010000192.1 GCA_021796135.1 Bacteroidota bacterium | reverse complement strand
TCTACTGAATTAGCCATTAGATTTATATTATCTTTTGACAATTGTTGAGCATCTTGTCCAGCACCGTTAACTGCAAAATCCCCGTTACCAAAAACAACAATTTTTGAATAAGTATTCCCGGATATTTTGCCTTCTGCTGCTACTGCAATAGGAATTGAGGAAAGTGGAAAATCATTTTTATTCCATTGTTTTGAGACGTTGAAGTAAACTGGTGGAGTTTGAATTCCGGATTTATCAGATGATGAAGCTAAAGTTGTATAGTGAATATTTTTATTCATATCATTGAATTTTACAGGGCTCACAAAAGGCATCATAACAGATGTAATCCCTTTTGTTATCGGATGGTCAGCGAAATTTGAAATTAATGGTAAATATGGAAACTTTACCGGCGTATTCATTACAAATATACCTTGCTGCTGTCTTATCATTACGCTGCCGCAATTTGCGTCAACTACAAAACTATTTTGCACATCAATTCCAATCGATTTTAGCCAGCTTCTTAAACCAGTGTGCAAAGCTTCTCCTGTTGCATTAGATAAGTTGCCTCGAACTGTGTTAAATGCTAAAAGAATTCTTCCTCCGCTTGATAAGAAATTATCAAGTTGCTTTAAATATGTTGCTGGTATTGTATCCAAAGGTGCTATAATTACAAGTGTCTTATAAAATGATGGAATTTGTGTTGAGTCAGATAATTCTAAAGGATTTATATCATACATAATCGAAAGTTGGTCGCTTAATTGCGGCATACTTGAAATGGGAGGCTCTCCGTTTCCTTGTAAGAAAGCAATTTTTGTCTTCTCTTTTAGTGTTAATTTTTTAATTGTCGAAGAAAGAGAATATTCCATTGCTGAGCCGGGTTGGATAAAAGGAATTTTCTCTGTTTTATCACCATATTGTAGTACAGCACCTAAATAAGCTCTTTGCTGTTTCATTTGATCACGATCTCTTACATTTATAACAAGAGGTTGAATGCCTGACTGCTGTGCTTTCTCTTCTGTGGATTGATCTTTATTAGGGTCTATAAATTGATAAACGACCTTCCCGCCGGAAGCACTGGAATATTCAACAAGCATATCAAGAAAGTCCTTCCTAACTTGTTCAATATCGGGTGGAAGATTCTCAGAGAAATATGCTGTAACAGTTACTGGTGCATTCAAAGAATCAAGAATATTTTTAGTTGTACTGCTCAATGTATATTGATGCCCGGCAGTAAAATCTAAGCGTACGAAAAAGCGATCAGCAACTATATTAATAAGTACGAGAATTCCGAATATTAATATTATAGATGTTATTATTTTTTTCTTTGTAAGCATATTTTTAATCAACAATATTTCTTTTTGCTAATGCCGATTCAGCCAAAATTAACCCGAAAAAGGATATACTTAAAAAGTATATAATATCTTTAGAATCTATCACCCCTCGTGAAATAGAATCAAAATGTGATTGCAGACTTAAATAATCAAATAATTCACCGGTAAACCCAGTAAAGCTTGACGATAAAACACTAAAAATTATTAAGAAAAAAAGTCCTATAAATAATGAAAGAATAAAAGCGACGATTTGGTTATTTGTTATGCTTGATGCAAATAGACCAATACTTATATAAGTTGAACTCATTAATAATAAACCTAAATATCCGCACCAAACTGCTCCATGATCTACCGGGCCCAGGTACCATATACTAAAATAATAGGGAAGAGTGAGTCCGATTGCTATTCCAATTAATAATAGACAAGCTAAAAACTTCCCTAATAATACTTGCCAATCGGTTATTGATTTGGTTAATAATAATTCTATTGTGCCAGTTTTATTCTCTTCAGCAAGCATTTTCATTGTTAATGCCGGAGTGAAAAAGAACAAAGTCCAGTAAGCTACAGCAAAAAATGGCTGCAGAGATGCTTGACCTATGAAAAAAATATCTGAACCGAAAAGCCAGGTAAAGAACCCGCTTATTCCTAAAAAAGCAATCAATAAAATATATGCCGTCAATGAGTCAAAGAATGTCTTCAACTCTCTTAATGCAATGATCCAAATTTTATTCATATTTAATTTGTCGTTAATTCTCTAAAAATATCTTCAAGTTTCGTTTCTATGGGTGTCATTTCATTTAGTATCCAATTTTTATTTACACAAAGTTGAAATAAATCCTTTCTAGATGACGTGCCAGATTTACTTTGAATATGAAATGAAAAATCATGATCTTTAATAGGGTCGACCAGTAAAACTGATTCAATTCTCTGCAATGAAGAAATAACTTCATCTCTATTATTCGCTTCAGCGATACTAATTCGCAATAATTCATTATTTGAGGCATCTCTTCGAAGTGTTTCTGGTGTCCCGTCTGCTACTATTTTCCCTTTATTAATAATTAATATTCTATCGCAGGTTGCTTCTACTTCAGGTAGAATATGGGTACTTAATATTACCGTTTTTTGTGTCCCGATATGACGAATTAGTTTCCTAATTTCAATAATCTGGTTTGGATCTAGCCCTGATGTAGGTTCATCTAAAATTAATATTTCGGGATCATGTATCATTGCCTGAGCTAATCCAACTCTTTGTCTGAAACCTTTTGAAAGTTCACCAATATTTTTATGTTTTTCTTCATTCAACCCGCAAACTAAAATCATTTCGCCGACTTTATCAGGAATTTTATTTTTGCTAACTCCTTGAAGTGCCGCCGTGAATTCAAGGTATTCAATAACCGGCATATCTAAATATAATGGATTATTTTCAGGTAAATAGCCGATTTTTCTTTTAACTTCTTCTGAATTTGAATGTATTGATAAGCCATTTACTTTAACATCGCCGTTAGTAGGAGACATAAAGCATGTAATTATCTTCATAGTGGTTGTTTTCCCGGCACCATTAGGGCCTAAAAACCCGAGAATTTCTCCGGTGCTTACCTGAAAAGATATATCATCAACGGCTTTTTGCGTACCGTAATTTTTTGTCAGATTCTCAACTACTATGCCCATAATTACTATTTAATTTAAAATTTTAATATTGAAATAAAATTGATAAATTTAATTTTTTTAGACGAAATATTTGAAACAATGTTCCCTAATCATTTCTATACTTATGATTAGTTTTTAAAGTTTGGAGGATAATTCTTTTGAAGTAATTTTATAATGGCTGGCAGTCCACTTTATATCTTGATTTTTATCGAGCCATATTAATTGAGGGGATTGATGTAATATTTTTAAATCGCTTGCAATTTTTTGGCTTAATGAACGTTCGGATATTACATTGATTTTTATGAAATTTATTTTTGGTTCACCAGATAGTGACTTTACCCATTGATCAAAATCTTCTTCAACACTGGCGCTAATTGAACAGTAAGGGCTGTACTTAAAAATAATCAGCTCCGAATCAGTAGATCCAGTTTTAATATTATCCCATTCTTCAATTGATTTCAATTCTTTAATCTCTGGCATATATTTATTTAATTCCAAAAATTTCAAAATAAATCCCGGATTATTAAATATATATTGAATAACCCGGGATGATCGTTTTTTATTTCCTATTTTGTTTGTGCGGCGTTTTTCATTTGCTGTATCTGCTGAATTTCACTCTTTATTCCAGATGCATTTGGATAATAGACTTCCAATTTTTGGAGGATGCCGATTGCTTTATCGTACTCCTTCAGATTCATATAAATTCTTTCTAGAATACTATATGCATTATAAGGCGATTGTAAATCATTAGCAGTTACATCAAGATGATTTAATGCCTCTTTTTCTACGTCTGAGGATATAGTTTTATATTGTGCAGTATCTCCGGCAGCATAATATAGATTTCCTATGTCATATAGAAATCTATAATCAATAGGAACAATATTCCTCGGTATAACTTGCTCCATCTTATTTAATGTTTTTATACACATATCTTTATTTTTTTCGGCGTTTATATAATAATATGCCAACCGCACATAAACATTTCGATAATTCTGGATAAGTCGGGTCTCTGTTTGGTCAAAGAATACATTCTTATCGTTAATACCTCTGAATTTAAATCCGGGCATATAACTTTTTGAATATGAAGGATTAAGATTAAATAAATCTTTCATTGTAATATCGGCATTAACATCATTTGCTCCCACTAATTTCTCGGGAACTAATTGCGAAGCTAGACCTTGCATTTGAAGATAGTTGTCCATTCCGATGAAACAATCCTGCGAGCAAGTAGATGCAAAATAAATTGGTCTGTTCCAGGTATTATTTTCAACAATATTTCGAACAATTATGTCTTGAACTCTAATAGCTTTCACATCGCCGAATTGAAGGGTATTATTCATGGTAAACGAGATTTTCCCGCTATTTATTACGGAAGAATCAGTCACACCAAATTTACTTATATCTGCCTTTGAAACAGGTATTGATACAACCTGTGGTTCCCATTGTACGGGCTGCAGAGCTTTTATATCCTGATCACTCATGCCAAGATTGATTTTCATAGCACCATAAGGTGATTCATTTTTCAATTGCAGATCGTACCAGTCTGTATTTGCAAGGCTTAAACATACTATTCTAATGTCTCTTCGCACTCCTTCAACATCCTGCAAATACCATAAGGGGAAAGTGTCATTATCACCGTTTGTAAAAAGTACTGCGTTAGGTTTGCAACTTTGCAGTAGATTATATGAAAAATCCCATGGGAGCCAATTATTTGAACGGTCATGGCTAAAATAATTGGTCCTGAGCATATTCCCGGGAATTAATAAAAGAGATAAACCTAAGCATGCAAATACAGCAGTTTTTGCAGTTGATGGATTCTTTATCTTTTCCATTATCAATCCGGCAATTTCACGCACTCCAATAGCAATCCAAACAGCAAAGACAAACCAGGCGGCAGGATAAAAATAAAATCTGTCCCTTGGCTGAGGTTCCTGCTGATTTTGATAGAAGGCAATTAGATATCCCATGAAGATAAACAAGATCAGCCAAGCTGATGCCATTTTCCAATCTTTTTTGAAATGAAAATAAAGACCAAATAAACCAATTAAAAGCGGGATTGCATAAAGCTGATTCCATTTTACTCCGGCATCTTGATCAGTTGATATCTTACCAACAAAATTCCAAAGTAAATATCTATTAAACATGTGGTTTATTTGATAACGCCACATAAAGTCAAGATCGCTTGAATAATTTGTATAAATTCCTTGCTGATTTGGTTCTTGAGAAAATCTCCTTTCAAATATCGGGAAGTCGCCGTATTGTTCACGATCAAGGTAATACATCAACTTCTTAAAATTATCCGGAGAGTTTTCATTCATTGGCGTATGCTCATTTGAACGAATAATTATCATCGCATATGTTGTGAATCCAAGAAGTGTAAATAATAAACTTAAAGAAGCAATGTGAAGAATCTCCTTTTTCTTCCTTGCAGACCAAAATGTCACATACACTATTACTGCTAATATTATAATTAGTATTAAGAGATTTGTCATTATGTCCGGTCCTCCTAATGCAAGGAGCAGTGCAGGAAAACCTTTTACAATTCCTGGATAAGCTATTCCTAAAACTAGGCCTCCAATTAAGATAGGAATATAAAATGAGTTTCTGTTAAAAATCTTTTTCCATAATGCTCCCATGTATATTGCTGATACTCCTATCATGATCCACTTGAATTTTGCATCAAATGCATGAAATTGTTCAGATGTGGGTGGAGTGGTACTTGTCTGTGATGACCATAATCCGATTGCAAATAATATCAAAATCCCTGCATGGATTAAGAAAATATATGCAGACTTTTTATATTGTTCATCGTCGGTGACATACTTTCTCATCACTACTACGCTAATGAAAGTCAATATTGCTAGAACACTCATTAAATGTACGCCGGATGATAGCCCTATTAAATAAGCCATCATTATAATATATTTTTCATTAGTTTTTACTTCTGCTTTTTCATACCAATCCATCATTAACCAAATTACAAGTGAGAACAGAAGAGTACTAACGGCAAAGTAATTTGATTCAACTGCATTGAACCAAAAAGTATCGCAGAACGCAAAAGCTAATGCACCTATAGATGCCGAAATATATGTTATCAACGCATCAGGAATATCTTTGTAATTTCTACCTCGGTAACTTTCAATTAATTTTATTGCAGTGAGATAGAGTAATAATATTGAAAATGCTCCAGCAAGAACAGATACGGTATTTATCCTGAATCCAATGTTATGAGCAAAAGGAAGCATTGAAAAAAAACGTCCAACTATTAGCCATAGTGGACCACCCGGAGGATGAGGAACTTGCAATGAATAAGATGCAGCAGAAATTTCTCCCGGATCCCAAAATGAAACCGATGGCTGTACTGTCATGAATAATACAATTGCAGAAATTAGAAATACTATTGTTCCAATTAATCTGTAAACCGATTTTAAGCTCATATATTTTACCTAGTTTAGATTTATATTTTTAAATAGACCTGACTAACTTATCTAATTTAGCGGAATTTTTCACTATTTATTTTAAAAATTTAAATTTTTTTAAATATTTTTCGACTCTTTGGTTTTGACGTATAAATCAGAAAGTTGATAGATCTAATTCTTATTTTATGAAATATTCCATTATCTAGGTCTTTCTATTTATTATTAAATTTATACCATCATTTTTTAGCAGAATTCTAACTGTATGTTCACAATAGTTTTTGGATATGTATAGTAATATTGGTAACTTAGAATGAATATTAAGTTCAAATAACATTGCGGATAATTTTATATAATAAATAATGACAAAACCACATTCTTTTCACATACCTGTAATGGGCATAGGATTCACAATTGATACACCTCTTAAGGTATCTCAGTATGGAATTGATTCAGTAATTTCTTTAATTGACGATATGCTTCTTGAGAAGTTAAGAAAAATGTATTGTCTGAAATTTGATGTTCCTTATCTTGAAATCACCGATAAAAATGAAGATTTTAGAGCAAAAAGAATTACCTCTTATTTAAACCTTATTAATACTCTGGCTGAAAAGAAATTCGCAGACTTTAAAAATAATGCCTCAGATAAAAGCACAGATATAAAAAAATATTTCAGTATGTTGCCTGATAGTTCTGCTATCAAACATGAGTTTAATAGTTTTAAGGATAAATATTTTAATCTGAACGAGATAAGCAATTGGATTAAAAATAATTTATCAATGGGCAGCATTGATGTCAATATCATGACGAAAGCAGATAAAGTCAATTACTTAAATGATAATAAATTACCGGCAGAATACAATGATGCACATGCAGCACTTAGAGGATATGCGAATAGTGATCTAAATTCATCGATAGTCTTTTCAGCAGGAATAAATCCCGGTTTGTATAGTTATATTGAAAATTTTGAAGATTTTTACCCAGATATAAACGGAACCATAAAAAAGAAGATAGTGCTAAAAGTCAGCGATTATAGATCCGCTATTATACAGGGAAAGTTTTTTGCAAAAAAAGGATTATGGGTATCAGAATTTAGAATAGAGTCAGGACTTAATTGTGGTGGACATGCTTTTGCTACGGATGGTTTTCTATTAGGCCCAATCTTAGAAGAATTTAGAGATAAACGGCAGGA
>JAJYOQ010000191.1 GCA_021796135.1 Bacteroidota bacterium | reverse complement strand
GATATCCAAAAACCTGGAGCTCCATATTTTGGACGATAACTAACTAACTAACTAACTAATTCTTTATTATTAACTTAAGGAGTACTTTATGAAAAAAAATCTTTCTATTTTGGTTGCTTTTATGCTGTTAATGAGTGTAAAAGTTTTCTCACAAGGATGGGTATACAAAGGGATTTTCCCTCCATCCCCTGATACTTTAAAAACAAATACTGGTGTACAATTTGTTACTGTCGATCCAGATGGAAAAATATGGATTGCTCCATATAGAACTTCCGATTCATTATTTGTACCGGATAGTGGTAAAAAATTTCTCGTTCGCCCTGTGTATGTATATAATCCGGATGGAACACCTTGGGATACGATTAAAGCAGTCACTATCGGCGGTGTTTTACATCCCTTTTATAATAGTAAATATGGCATAACTAGAGATAATAATGGAAATATATTAGTTGATGATTATAGCGATTTATATCGTATAAATTATAAAACGGGTCAAGGTATGAATTATGTTAGTCCGGGTATTTCGGCGCTTTGTGATCCAGCTGTAGATTCTAGCGGTAATATCTATTTAGCACCTGTTCTCCCAGGTTATCCAATAAAAATTTACGGTCCTGATTTCACATATATTGGTAACGCTGTTGATGTTATTGATACTGCAGCTACTTATGGTAGATGGATGGCAGTATCTCCTGACGGGAATACATTATATGTTGCAAGATATACTGATGGATTCATTAGAGTATACAATAGACCAGACGCATTGAGCAGTTATGCTTTAGTAGACACTGTTTTAAGAGGTATTGCTTGCGAATCTGGAGCTTGGGACCCAGTTAATGGAAATCTGTGGCTAAGTACAGGGAATTATGCATATAATAATCCTACTGGAGCATTTGCTGGAACAGAAGGTACTTGGTATTCCTTTAATACTAAAACCTGGACTATACAGGATAGTGTCAAATGGAATTTCTTTTCACCATTGGATCAAAATGAAAGACCCCGTGGTATAGCATTTAGCAACGATGGAAGAGATGTATTTCTAGCATGCTTTGGAAATAGTACTTATCCACCTGTGGAATGGTTCCATAATGATAGTCATGTAACCGGAATAAGCACTGAGAAAAGTTCTAATGTTGTTAATGGGTATAAACTCTCTCAGAACTATCCGAATCCATTCAACCCTTCTACTGAAATTAGCTACGCGGTAGTTAAATCAGGATTTGTTTCGATTAAAGTTTACGATCTACTTGGAAGGTTAGTCTCAACTTTAGTTAATGCAAATAAGAGCACTGGAAATTACACAGTAAGATTTGATGCATCACGCTTTGCTTCAGGTACTTATATTTATCAAATGAACGCCGGTGGTCTTTTAATTACTAAAAAGATGGTCTTCTTAAAGTAAAAGTACTTCCTTTCTTAAAGCCCCGAATTATCGGGGCTTTTTTTATGAATTTTTTTCTATTTTATTAATAGATAAACTATCATCAGGAGCAAAAAAATGACCGATTCAATTTCTTCTGCACCTACCCAGCCGAAACAAAGTTTTAGAATCTCTTCTATCGATGCTTTCCGCGGCTTTACTGTCCTTGCAATGATATTTGTTATTCAGGTAGCAAATTATACTCAATTACCCTTAACTATGTCATGGTTCGGAAGCCCTCCGGTTTCTACTTTTAAACATGCCGGAGATGCTATAAATGCTACAGGTGTCGGATTAACCTTCACCGATCTTGTCGCACCGTTCTTTGTTTTCATTGTAGGTATGTCTCTTACATTGAGTAAAAAAAGAAGAGGCTCTGACTGGTGGAAGCATGTCGGTAAAAGAACTATTCTTTTAATTTTACTCGGCGTTCTTTATATATCGCTTGCTCTTGGTTCTGCAAATTCATGGGGAGGAATTTCATACTGGTGGGGAATTCTTCAGGCAATCGGCATCGCTTATTTTATGGGTGCTGTGGCTACTCTCCTGCCTCAATGGCAAAGATGGATAGCTGTTTTTGTAATTGCCGGTTTTCACTTATTTATGTCTTTAAATTTTACATGGTGGCTGCACCTTGGAAATCCGAATGCGGGATTCTGGACTATCGCAAATCCCTCGGGTGATCCTCTTACTCCTTTGACTATCCATTGCACTCCATGGGCTTCTATTTCCTATGGTACAATTACTATTGTCGGAACTATTCTCGGAGATGCTCTGCTTTCTAAATCTCATAAAATTATTATCAGGCAGTCTCTACTAATCGGCGTAGTATTTTTTGTTATTGGCTTTGCACTTCATCTATATCAATTTCCGAAATTTGCAATGGATAAAGATACAGTCTCTGTTTCTTATGCTTTAGCCTCTTCCGGAATTTCAGCATTAACCTTTTTGATTTTTTATTTAATAATGGATGTCGCAAAATATCAAAAATGGGCTTGGGCATTAATTGTGTTCGGCTCAAACGCTTTACTTGGCTATTTCCTTCAGCCGATTGTCAGAATATTTGCTTATGCTTTGGGCTTTAAACCTTATCTAATAGGACTGAGCGGCTGGTATGGTATGTTCATTGGCTTGGTATGGACCGCTGTTTTATGGGTAGTACTACTTTGGTGCAATAAAAGAAATATTTATTGGAGGATTTAACTTACATCAGACTGCTGTCCGCTGTCTATTGTCATGCCGGGCTTGACCCGGCATCCATATTGGGTTGCTGAATTATTATCAATTTTTATACAATATTACTAATATTATGATCTCTTAATTTCAGTTAAGTTCTATGAAAAAATTAGTTTTAACTTCCATATTCTGTATAACATTTTTTGCCTCTGAACTTTTTCCGCAATCGGCGCCTCCTAAAAGAGAATTCCGCGGCGCATGGATAGCAACTGTCCAAAATCTTGATTGGCCGTCTTCCAATAATTTAACAACTGCTCAACAGCAAGCCCAGCTTATTTCTATTCTCGACGGATTAAAAGCCTTAGGAATTAATGCAGTTATCTTTCAAGTAAGAGATGAATGCGATGCATTGTATAATTCTCCTTATGAACCGTGGTCATACTGGCTTACAGGACAGCAGGGAAAAGCTCCCAGCCCGTATTATGATCCGCTCCAATTTGCCGTTCAGGAAGCTCATAAAAGAGGTATAGAAATACATGCGTGGTTTAATCCTTATCGCGCAATTAATAATGTTGGCACTTATTCTATTGCCGCATCCCACGTTACTGTTCAGCATCCGGATTGGATTGTCCCTTACGGAAAAATTGACGTATTAAATCCCGGACTACCTGCGGTTCGCGATTATATTGCAAAAATAATTTCTGATGTTGTAAGAAGATACGATGTTGACGGTATTCATTTTGACGATTACTTCTACCCATATCCCGACGGCATCCATACTTTTAATGATAGCGCTGCTTTTCAGCAATATCCTAATGGTTATACTAATCTTAGTGATTGGAGAAGGAATAATGTAAATCTGCTGATTCAGGAAGTCGAAGACAGCATTAAAGCCATTAAACCTTATGTTAAGTTTGGAATTTCACCCTTCGGAATTTGGAAAAATAATGTTCCATCCGGTATTACCGGACTTTCAAGTTATGATGCTCTTTATGCCGATTGCATGTATTGGCTGAGGAATCATTATATCGATTATATTACTCCGCAATTGTATTGGAAGATTGGAGGAAAACAGGATTACAATGCACTTATGAATTGGTATGCCGATTCAGCTATGGCTTATGGAAGGGATTTTTATCCCGGCGAGGCTGCATATCAAATAAATAATTGGACAGCTTCTGAAATGCCGAATCACTTAAGACTGGATCGAAGCAATCCATATTGCAAAGGTAATATCTACTTCAGAGCATTGGTTGGCTTAATGGATAATGAACGCGGTTTTGCAGATTCATTGAAAAATAATTTTTATCAATACTATGCACTTTCACCTGTAATGAAATGGATAGATTCTGTCGCACCTAATCCGGTGCAAAATTTAATGTTTGCCAGAATTCCCGGTACCGGAGTTGCAGGTCTAATATGGAATCCGCCCACGAAAGCAATTGACGGCGATACTGCGGTTAAATATGTTGTCTACAAATTTTCTAATAATTCGGTTCAGCAGTCAGATATCGATAAAGCTTCAAATATTTATGATGTTACAGGATTACAATCCGAATTATTGAACGGAAATGGAAATTATCAATATGCTCCTTTATATTTTGGAGTAACTTCCCTTGACCATACCTCAAATGAAAGCAGCATTAGTAATTTAATACAAGTTAATCCGCCGGGAATAGTCTCTCTTTTATCACCATTGCAAAATGCAGCTAATCAAAGAGACACAACCGTCCTAACCTGGAATTATACAGCCGGTTCTTCCGGATATAACTTGCAGGTATCTACGGACTCTACTTTTAATTCAAATTTGTTTGTTAATGTATCCGGACTAACCGACACTTCATATTCAGTTACAAATTTACTCGGACTTCAAGAATATTTTTGGAGAGTTAATGCTTATAATATTGCAGGCGCCGGATTATATTCGCAAGTCAGAAGCTTTATCACGGGATTTCCGAAACCGCCGCAATTGTTAAGCCCGCTGCAAGCATCCACAAATATTTCTTTGGATACAACCCTGGTTTGGTCAGCTTCAAACTTCGCAACATCTTATGAACTCCAAATTTCAAGGTCACTTACTATTGCACCCGAATTCTTAATAATCGATTCATCCAATATTCAAGACACAACATTTTATTTCCAAAATATGAATCAAAACACAAAGTATTTTTGGAGAGTACAAGCAGCTAACCAATACGGAGCAAGCGGCTGGAGCAATACGAATGGATTTTTAACCAGAACATTAACCAATATTACAAGTTCCTCAAAAGTTCCGGTCAATTATGAATTAAGCCAGAATTATCCAAACCCATTTAATAATTCAACAATAATAAAATTTTCACTGCCCGAAAGCGGATATGTAGATTTGAAAATTTATAATATGCTAGGTTCATTGATATCAGAACCCGTAAAAGGAAATTTCTCATCCGGATATTACTCTATAAGCTTTAACGCAAATAGATTACCCTCCGGAATTTATATATACACAATGACAGCAAATAATAAATTCTTCGCAAAAAAAATGATTCTCCTAAAATAATAAACCATTTAAAATTTCTATATCATATAAACATGGCATTCCATCAATAACAGGGACATCACTAATGACATCCAATTGTCCGCATGAACATCACTTATGACATCCAATTGTCCGCATGAACATCACTTATGACATCCAATTGTCCGCATGGACATCACTTATGGCATCCAATTGTCCGCATGGACATCACTTATGACATCTAATTGTCTGTAGGGACATCATTTATGATGTCCAATTGTCCCGTCAGGGACAACTTAATTCAGGAGGGACATGACCACTGTCTGTAGGGACATCATTTATGATGTCCAATTGTCCCGTCAGGGACAACCTCAAATAATAATGAACTAATCCCCATTCGTGCTTTAATATCGCTCTAGAACCATTGTTTATAAAACGTTTATTTATTCTCGAATTAATCTTGACCACGATTTTGGTATTCTTGAAGTGGTTTTAGTCAGGATACTGATAAGATTAAGCATGCAGACAAGCTACTTCGATTTATACGTGATATAAAATCTAAAAATGGGGGGAAATGAGTATATAAATTGACAAATTCATTTTTATTTAGCATATTTGCAAATAAATTGCAAATCAAGGTAATAAAATGATACTTGAAATTCGTTTGTCAAATTTCTTTTCTATTAAGGAAGAGATTACCCTAGATATGAGAGCTGCGAATATTCAGACAAAGCAAGCAAAAGAATTAGTTGAAAATATTTTTAATTATGGTAAAACCAACGTAATTAAAACGCTTGCCCTTTATGGAGCAAATGCATCCGGTAAATCTAATATTATTAAAGCAATCCGGTTTTGTGTATCTATGGTAATAAATTCTCATTCACATAATGAGAATGCAGTCTTTAACTTTATCCCATTTAAATTTGACGGTTATCCTAATAAATCCAGCTCATTTTTTATAAGATTTGTTCATAACGATATCGAATATGAATACTCATTCCTGCTAACCAGAACGCAGATAATTAAAGAATCACTTTCTTATTATCCCAAAGGAAGAATCACAAAAGTGTTTGAAAGAGATGAAAATGCTGGGAAAACTAAAAAAGAGAAGTATATTTTTGGCAGTCAAATTAATCGCCCTTTTGATGTTGCAGAAAGCACTTCATTAAAAACACTTTTCATTTCTCGTGCAAGCCAAATGGATAGGGAAATTGCAAAAGATGTCTTTACATTTTTTAGTCAATACTTTGTCCTGGATTTAATTTTACCTAATGATGCTAAGATTGAATATTACTTTAAAAATTATAAAAATGAATTACTTACTGCCTTACAAATTGCCGATAGTGATATTTCTGATTTAAAAATAAGGAAAGATAAAGTTCCAGTTGCGCGTGTTGATTTCAAAAAAGATGAAAATAATAAGATGTCGACTAATTTCAGTGAAAACATGGAGGAAAAAGTTTTTATATCCAGTATTCATAAGAAAGATGCTAAACAGCAATTCGAATTTTATATTGAAGAGTCCGCAGGTACTATAAAGTTATTATTAGCTCTTTTAACAATTTTAGATGTTACTAAGGAAAATAAGATACTACTCATAGATGAACTAGAAACAAATCTGCATCCCCATATTGTTGAATTTATAATAAAGCTATTCCATAAAAGTAATGCCGCTCAATTAATTTATGCTACTCATAACACAAATTTGCTTGACCTAAAAAAACTAAGAAAGGATCAAATTTATTTTTGTAATAAAAAGGAGGATGCATCTACTGAGGTATATTCTTTATATGATTATAGTGATTTTAGAGACACATTGGATGTTGAGAAAGCCTACTTACAAGGTCGATTCAATGCAATTCCATTTATGAACGATTCCGAAGAAAATATAGAATGGCTGCTTCATGAGAAGTAAAAGGGGCATAAAACTTAAAAGAAAAATTAATCCTGTTTACATAGTATTCTGCGAAGGCAAAACTGAAGAAGCTTATTCAACTTTTTTAAGGCAGAAATATCGTCTTCCTATACAAATAAAAACAAAAGTAACCGGTCAAAATATTTCAGATAAATTTATTAAGAATTATGTCAAAGAAATTAGAAAAGGAATTACTTCGCCTTTAGATAAGAATTATTTGATGTATGATTTGGATTCAGAAGAGTTTAAATTACGTTTAAAGTCTATTAAAGAAGGAATTATTTTAGCTTCAAACCCGAATATTGAACTTTGGTTCTTACTTCATTATAAAGATCAAAGAGCTTATATATCTTCTAACATTTGCATCCGTGATTTTAAAGGATTAAATAAAAATTATGAGAAGGGAAGATTAAACTCTGAATTGGAAGATAAACTCTTTACCCAAGTTGATAAAGCTAACGAAAGAGCAAAGACATTAAAAGATTTTGAGAATCCATCTTCGACAATATATAAGTTTATAGACGAATTAAGGCGCTACTGACCTTTTTCCCGATTGAGCTGATTAGAATTTCTATAATGTTAAAGTTGGAAAGTCACTATGGAGGAATACATCCATCGTTAAATTTCTTAAGTCCGGTTGAAAATATAATAAAAATGAAAGAAAAATTT
>JAJYOQ010000190.1 GCA_021796135.1 Bacteroidota bacterium | reverse complement strand
AATTCACTTATTTGAAACAATTGAGAATCAAATGAATATTTATACAAAGTTTTTAATAGAAAAAAAAGTATCATTCTAACTTAGCTTGGGCTTCATTTAAATTGACAAAAGTGCCCAATATTCTTAATTTAATCATACAAATTAAAAAAAAGGAACATATTGATGAAAATTAAATATTCATGGATGTGGTTTTTTTCTAGTATACTTGCACCGATAATAATTTTCGTATTCTTAATCGATAAAATGATAACAAATCAAGGTTACCATTTCGAGATTAATATTTTAATTATTTATGGTATTTTATTATTATTTACATTAATTAATTGTTACAAATTTTTCTTTACTTATTATATAGTTATAGATAAGGATATTATTAGTATTGATAAAAATTTTTACAAAAAGAAGCTTAAGGTAAATGAAATCAAATGGATATCGTCGCAGAAAAGATGGATAATCCTAGCAGATAATAATTTAAAAGAGACAAAAATAGCTATTCAATACATCAGAACATCAAGTTTAACACCTTTTCTAAACGAATTATCATCAAGGACAAAGTTAGAAATAAAGGCATATTAGGTAAATTTGATCATATTTTTCAAAACATATAAATAATAATAAGAAATATAGCTTGACAAATTAGAAGATAGTCTTTAATTTTGTTGCTCTAAATAAAAAGTAAATATTCCGCGATAGCTCAATGGTGGAGCATTCGGCTGTTAACCGAAGGGTTGCAGGTTCGAGCCCTGCTCGCGGAGCCAAACCTTACGGAAGTGCGAACTGGTTTACAGTTCGCATTTTTTATTTCCGACCACTTCTTTTCAATATCTGGATTCCATCTTTATTTTTTGATTTAAAAAATCATCTAGCGGAAATATTATTGATTTTCTTTATAAGAAACGATTACTTCATTCGCTAATTTTAGTACCCAATCCTTCAATTCCTTAGGCTCTAATACCATTACCTCATTGCCCCTACCTACTATCCATCGTGCTAATTCCTCTAATGAATTAACTTCAAATTCTACAATGAAATAACCTTCTGCTGTCTGTATTACTTTTTGATTCTGCATTATTGTCGGCTTATCACCTCCGATATTCCAGGACTTATCAAATTTTAATTTTATACTATATGTTTTATCTCCAAGCCACGCTCCGAATGAATTACTGAAAAGCTTTTCTTTGGATTGCTTGTCCGGTACTTTGAATTTCTTCTCGGTTACTTTAATATCCATTATTCTGCTTAATAAAAACTGCTTGTCTTTCCCATCTTCCCTCGCCAGCAGTCTCCAATTGTTTTCCCTTTGAAATATAAATAGCGGCTCAATCGTTTTTTCTGCTTCATCTGTTTCATTATTCTTCTTATATAAAATCTTAACCGCATAATTTCCCGATATGGCTCTCTGAAGTAATGCTAATAACACTATAGATCTTTCATGGCGAGAATCTGCTAAAAAGTGCGTGGCTTTATCGGGCAAATAATCAATATTATTAACAAAGACAAATTCACTTATCATCTCTTTAATTTGATCTGAGGATAACTTGTTTGATATCTCTACTCCCTTGCCTTTTATCGAATGAATGTCTATCTCTCTTGCCCTTATATCTTTAAGATCTCTTTTTATTGTCGCCGAATTGCAATTATAAATTAATTCTAAATCTATTATTTTGTTCTTCCCCGGCTCATTTATAGCGGAAGCTATGATTTCAATCTGCCGCTTTATTTTCTCCCTAATGTCAGACAATCTTTAATTCCCGTTTTTTTAGTAAATAATTATTGTTTGAAATCTAATATAAAAAAGATCATTGAATGATTCTCATTATCTAACCATTACAATTTAAGTTTGTGTTAAAATTAAGAGTGATTACCTTATGAATACAATTATTTATGGCGATTATATCAACGGCTCTGCTGTTATCTATGAAAAAAGAAACCGCCGGTTAGTTAAGGGCTTGGCTTTTAATGACGGTAGGAAATGGTTCAGTAAAGCAAATTATTTCGGGGACTTTCACTGCGGTCTTGCCTGCGCGGATTTCGACCGGAATTCTGGTTACCTAAACAGAAATGCTGAATGGTGCCTCCCGCCTGTCTATGAGTTTTGTGACGCCTTCACTGAAGACCGCTCCTATGTTATTAAAGACGGCAGCTTTTCCTTAATTGATAACAAAGGAAATCATATTAAAAACTTTGACGATCCGGACTTATTCGGTCATTTTAATGAAGGTATCGCTAGAGTTTATCAAATCCATACGAATTCACTTAAGACCGAAGGGTTTACTACAAGAGGATTTATCGATTTAGACGGCAATTTTATTATTTCCAATCCGGATAAATACATCAGCGAAGACTTATTGGAAAAAGCTCATGACTATGATGATTTCTCCGAAGGGCTTATAAGAATAAAACATAATGGTAAATACGGATTCGTTGATGTGAACCTTAACATCAAAATTCCTTTTATCTATGATTGGGCAGCTTATTTCAAAAATGGAGTGGCGGGTGTCAGCAAAAATGGTAAGTCTGGTTTCATTGATAAGAATAATGAAACTGTTATTCCCTTTTTATACGACAATGTCCGCCACTTTGGGGATAATGTAGTTTCGGTCAATAGAAATGGTAAATGGGGCGCTATTGATATAAATAATAAAACAATAATTGATTTTATTTATGATGACCTTGGAATAATGACCAGCGATGGAATTGAATTCTGTTTGAATAATAAATGGGGTATAATGAATGTAAACGAAAAAATAATCGTTCCTTGTAAGTTTGATAAAATCAATAATTTCCATGAGGGAATCTGCAAGTACTTTTTATGAATAAAAATGGTGTCGTGGATAGAAACGGCAGCGAACTTTTTAGCGATGAATCTGCGGGAGATTATCCGATCCTAAATTAAGGGAAACAAACTATGCAAGTTTACTTTCGTCATATTTTCGATTCTTCTATTAAAGAATACTACCGTGTCGATGGATTATATGTCCGTTTGAAAAACAAAATATTTCATTATGAATTATTTATTGATGATGACGATAAACTACAAATTGAAAGAAGCATTTCGGGATGGGAAACGATAAAGGAATTATTGGATTACTATTCCGTTAAAACTTATCAGGGTCTGGCTGTTAAACGGGTAAATAATATAAATGATGCACTCAAATATTTAGGTAGCCCGGTAAGAATTATTAATTCACCTAAAAAAAGACTATGGATGAAAAAAGACAACCTTGGACTTTATAAAATTCAATTTGAAAAATTGCCGGAAATTAACAATGCCTGAAAAGGATTTTTCTGAACGTGTAAAAATCGGGATAATGATGATAAAAATAAAAATGATAAATTATATTTTTGCGCTGATTTTTATGAATGATCGAAATTAATATGCCCAAAAATCGTTTAATTTTGTGCATTACCTCCAACATATGCACAAATATTTGGAAATTTTGGGCATAGGTTCATATCTCTGCACAAATAATCAAAATAATTGGGCATATATAATAAGTAATGAAATATTTAACTTTTATAAATATTAAGGTGCGTAGCCCATTCCTTTGATAACTTTTGCCTTAATTTAAGGTGGATACTGTTAATTAAAATTTTATTTAATGTTGAGAATGTGGCATTAACAAAAGAGAAACTAAGATAAGATTTTTGCGAGATTTTTCTTTTTAACTCCGAGTAAAAATAGAGCTTTAATAAGTAAATCAGTAGTAGCTGAAGGATCACCTTTTTCCATTTTAGCAAGTCTGGATTGACTGGTCTTTAGAATCTTGGCTGTTTCTACTTGTGTCAATTTATGCTTATACGAACTTCTTTTAATTTATTGCAGGTGTTTGAATTTCAAAATTTAACTAAGCTAATGGTTTTTGTTTCTTAATTATTTTTCCTTCAATTATTTTTAAAAAATATGTCAAATTAGATATAATGTCAATCCGCATTTGAGCAAGTCAACATTACTGCAAATAATAATTCTAATTAACTATTGAAAGGTGAGGGTAATTAAATGAAAATGATTAACGAAAAACAAAAGAATTTTTGTTATGAGTATCTCAAGGACTTTAATGCCACTCGGGCTGCCGGTAAATCAGTACTCCTGCTCTTTACCGGATTTCTGTTTTCAAAAGTAACTTGCCTTCTATGAATTTAAATTTGATTTGGTCGATTCATTTAGCATTTCGATTAATTGCTCTTTGCTGAATGGCTTTGGTAAATAATAATCACAGCCTGCCGATAAAAAATCACTGCTTGTATCTAGCATGGTGTATGCCGTAAATGCTATGATTGGAATCCTCTCGTACCCATTTACTGTCCTTATTATTTTTAAAGTATCAATCCCGTTTATTTCTTTCCCTAAATGTATGTCCATTAGTATGGCTGAGTATTGCTTCGCTTTTACTGCGTCTATGGCACTGTAGCCGTTGGTTACACTTTCAATGTTAAATATGCCTTTTGAAAATAATTTTGTAATCTTTATTGTAGTTTCATCGTCTTCAACTAACAATATGTCCGGAAGCTTTTTCTCTCTTTCTTTTTCGTTTGCCCTATCCTTTGTTATTGTATCTTGATATCCTATTTCTTGATGGGTATCTGTTGTGGATAAAGGGATTTCTGGTTTTAATCTGACTGGAAAAACAATCTTAAATGTTGTACCTTTCTTTTTTGAAGAAGTAAATGTGACACTTCCTTTCAAATATTTTTCTGTCAAAAATTTAATGCTGTATGTGCCTATCCCTCTTCCCGGTCCTTTCGTTGAAAATGATCGCTTAAATATCTTTGACTTAATTTCCTCGGATATGGTTGTCTGATTGTTGACCCATAATGCAGCTTGCCCGTTTTCTTTCTTGCATCCTATCGTCACTATCCCTCCTGGTAATGACGCTTCAATTGCATTCTTAATAAGATTTTCAACTACTCTGCTGAGTAATGCCTGATCTGTCTGAATTAATATATCTTCAAAATAATCATCGAGTTTTATTTCTTTATTTTCTCTAATTGGTTTTTGAATGACTGCATTAATTAATTCGTAAATAAATTTAGAGGTGGTTACTTCGGTTATTGTAAGCTTTATTTCTGTTTTGTCTGATGTGAGTATTGACCTGTGGGAAATAATTCCCTGTATGACTTTGTCGGATATTACTTCTAAATGTCCTGCGTCCGATATCAATGTTGAGTCTGCCTGAATTTCGTATAAATTTTCTTTAAGCAAACCTGCAAAGTTCCTTAGATTACCTGCTGAATTCAAAATATCATGAAAGAAAAACCTTTCTATCTGCTTTTGCTCGGATATATCTTCAAATATTCCAACTATTGATAAAATTTTTTCCTTCTCATTAACTATAGGAGAAAATATTGCTTTTAAAGAAATTATCTTATGGGTCGATATTGATTGGTAATCACCTTCATAATATCCGGTACTTCCCGCAAAGGCAAGCTCTATGGCATTAGTTAGCTTTGTGTCTCCTATTTTCTTAAAATCAAATCCTACAGATTCTTTTTTGGATATGTCTAAAATGTCCAAAAGCATATTATTGCAATCTGTTATCTCCATTTTAAAATTTATTTGTGCAATGCCTAACGGTGCAGTATTAAATAGCGACCGGTATTTCTGTTCGCTGGTTCTTAATGCCTCTGATGCTTCCTTGAGCTCTGTTATATCCCGGCTTAGTCCGATGATTCCTATGATTTTACCTTTGTCGTCCCGGAATGGCGACTTGGTTAATAAACTCCACTTTTTCTCGCCCGAAAAATCAGTTATTAGCATCTCTCTATTAAGTATCGGTATGCCTGTCCGCATGACTTCTTGCTCTTCTTCTATATATCTTAATGCCTCTTCATATGGGAATAAATCGAAGTCTGTCTTGCCTACCATCTCTTGGGGACTGCTGAATCCCCAACGTTCGGCTAATGCTTTATTGCAGATTATAAATTTATTTTCTAAATCCTTTGCATAAATTCGGTCAGGTATGTTGTCTATCAATGAACCTAATAAATTGCTCTCTTGAGATAGTAATTCTTCCGTCTGCTTCGTTTTGGTGATGTCTAGTGAAAAAGCAATTACACCGGCTATATCTCCTTTGGAATTGACCCACGGAATTTTATCGGTCCGAACCCACTTTATTTCATTCCCGTTTGTTACGGATTCAATAATTCCGATTTTTGATACTCCGGAATTAATTACTTCTAAATCATCGGCATAGTATTTATCTGACTCAATAGGAAAAATTAAAGCGGTCGGCTTACCTTCTATTTCTCTGACGGTTCTATTTGCGATTTCTGCTGCGGCTTTGTTAACCCGTATAAAATTATTCTTTGTATCTTTAAACCATATCGAAGCCGGTGATGCGTCTATGATTGAGCGGAGCTGCTCCCTTTCTTCCAATAATTGTGTTTCTAATTTAATTCGCTCGTGAATGTTTATTATATTAATTATATAATAAACTTCTTCTTCATTCCGGATCAACTTTATGTTGATCTCGGCAATAAAATCCGGTCCATTTTTTTTGCGGGTCTTTGTGACTATGGAAAGAGAATCTTTTGGGTTTATATTTCTAAATCGTGTATCAATTTCAACTTTGGATTCACGTGATATTAAATCATAAAAAGATTTTTTTAGGAGTTCATCTCTGGTATAACCGTATGCCTTTAATGTTGGTTCGTTTGCTTCTGTAATGTAAAAATCCGAATCAGCAATTATGGTTATTTCGTTTGCATACTTAAGTAGATATTCGAAGTAAATTAGAAGCTTTTGTTTTGAATTAGACAATTTCTTATAAGTCAAATTTAATTTGATACTAATCAGAAATAGGATTGGCTATTCTTTTGCTCACTTAAACTTACTGCGAATATTATCAACTTTCAAATGGCTTCTCATTAAAATCTTTGGCGATTATTATTAAAATTGCCAATTATCGCAATAATTACAATTTCTGCCGTTCCTCATTATTCCTTTGGAAATAAAATCAATAACATTTATATTCTCTAGGTAAAATAAACTAAAGGATTTCAAAATGAAAAAATTAAATATCTTTAGCATTTCATTTCTCTTTTCGCTTTTTTTGCTGATCTCTTCTTCTTATTCCCAGGCTCAAGGTACAGTCGGAAAAATTTATTCAAAAGATCAGGCTGATCAGCTTTTTGGTCCTGTTTTGAACTCTCAAACGATTAATGCACATGCCCTTCAAGCTCTTGCGACAAAATGCCCTCAATATATTATGTTTAATATTGTTAATGGACAACTTTATATTCTTAATGCAAACCGAACCGTTCTATATGGACCTTCAGCGCATGCTGTTAACCCTGCTCAAGTATTTCACTTCTGCAGTGCAAGTATGATATTGAACCTTATTCAAACAAGCGGGGCTACTTCTATTAGCGTTGAACAAAGACAAAATAATCTAACTGTTACGGCTGGCAGCTATACGTTGGAAGATTTTATGACTTGTCCTCCGACTTGCGCCCAATAGAATGATTTTTTCTTATCTGACTTATCTCCTAATTATTCTCTGGTCAATTTTACCGTTCCGGCAGATAGGTAAAAAACATTTCTATTTCTTTTTAGCTGGCATCAGCGGTGATATTACTACCCTTATTGCTAGAATAATTTTTCATTCAAATACTAATTTGTTTGTTATATTATTTTTATTCTTAGCATTTATTTCATTATTTGAATGGAAATTAATCATTAAAT
>JAJYOQ010000189.1 GCA_021796135.1 Bacteroidota bacterium | reverse complement strand
AAACAAGATCGGAGTTATTAAACCTTTTGACTATACTACCTATAAGGTTAATGGTGCTATTGACTTGAATTTTCTTGCTAAGGCTGCCGGGGTTGATCTAAATACTTTAGAAGAAATGAATCCGGAACTTACCCAAATGGCTACCCCGGCAAGCTATGCCGGTGGTTATCCGCTGAAAATTCCGGTATTATCTGCAAAGTCTTTCGCTGCTAATATTTCTAATATCCCCGAAAGCGCTCGCAGAAATTATGTGGTCTATACTGTTAGAAGAGGCGAAACTCTTGCGAGAATTGCAGCTCACTATGGAGTATCAAGGTTCGATCTGGCTGATGCTAATAATATCTCTGTCAGAACCCGTTTGTACAGAGGTGTTAGATTAAAAATTCCTATAACTAGTATCTCTAATTCTGATGTAGCTTATAATACTAATACTGAAACTGCTTCCGACAATTCGTCTGATAGTTTGGCATCCGATCAAACCTCATCTGATATCGCAAATAAAGATATTTCAAATGACGACTATATCTCCCCATACCTTGCTCTTAATAAAACGGCTTTGGATTCTATGCATATTGCCGGCAAGGGCTTGACAGAACAAAATATCCCAAATACCAATTCGAACCTATTGGCTAAAACAAACGATTCCAATATCCTTGCAGCAAATACTTCGGTTGATAATACAGCAGATAATTCTATAGATAATCAGCCTGCTGAACAAATAAGTCCTGTTGCTCCGCAGGGTAAAGTACCGGTCAATTATAAAGTTAAAAAGAATGACAATCTGTTAGGTATTGCTGATTTGTTCAATACTCGAGTTAGTGATTTAAGAAATTGGAATAATATTCCATATACTCAAAGCATAACTGTCGGACAAAATTTAGTAATTTATGTACCTTCCGATAAAAAAGATTTTTATTCAAGTTTGGACAATCAAACTACTATTGAGAAATCTTCTCTTAAATCTGCTTATACCAAAAATGATAAAGAATGGGTTTATCATAAGGTCAGAAGAGGTGAGAGCTTAAATTCTATTGCTACTAAATATGGCGTTGGAATAGACATATTAAAAGATTGGAATAACCTCTCATCTAATAAAATCTTTATTGGGAAAAAGTTAAAAATTCTTACTAACCGTAATCTCAATTATGTTGCGGAAAATGAAGATGCCGCTTTTGATAAAACTACTTTATTCAGATATAAAGTAAAAAGAGGCGAAACTTTAAGCGAATTATCGGTTAAGTTTGGTGTTCCTTCTTTGACAATTAAAAGATGGAATAGACTTTCATCAAAAGATAGATTGACTGCCGGTAAGTATATTAAAATTTATACTAATAACCATATCTCTGCCTATGGCGATAACACTTCGAAGACTTCAGCTAATATTAATTACTATACTGTAAAACGCGGCGATGCTATCGGTGCTATTGCCGAACGTTATAAAGTCTCAGTCGCTAATATCAAAAAATGGAATAATTTAAGAACTAATAAAATAGAATCAGGTAAAAGATTAAAAATTTATTCTGATGTTGATATAAATGATATTAATTCCGAAAATAGTTCCTCGTTGACTGAAAATTACAAAGTCCGGAAAGGTGATACTATTGGCAAAATTGCAGAAGAACACCATATTTCAGTTAAAGAATTAAAAAAATGGAATAGACTTAGTGATAATGATATCCGTGCCGGCGAAAAATTGAAAATACATTCTCGCCTGGAAAAAAGTGCAGCATTAAATCATAAATCACATTTAAAAAGTAGATCTAAATTCTATCGCGTTAAACAAGGCGAATCTTTATATTCAATTTCTAGAAACCTTGATATACCGGTTAACGATTTAAAATCCTTAAATAATATCTCAGGTAACAAAATTAAAGTAGGTCAAAACCTAAGAATTGAATAAATCATAAATTGGAGAAAACATTAATTAAATAATTATTATTAACTAACGCCGTTAGGGGTGTTACGATTATCGTGACTGAGAACATACCCTTGAACCTGATCTGGATAATACCAGCGTAGGGAAACGGGCTAAAGATTAAATAAGTTTTAGCCGTTTCTTGACGGCTATTTTTTTTGGAGAAACCATGAAAAACTTATTTGTTCTTTTATTTTTAATAAATTCTGTCCTATTTGCTCAAAATATCACGATTAAAGGAAAAGTACTTAATTATCGCGATAATAAACCTCTTCAAAATGCCAATATCTTGGTTAAAAACAAAAATATTGGGACTGTTACTGATGCTAATGGCGACTTTCTCTTAAAAGGGAGCATCTCAACTAATGATACTTTAATAATTAGCTACATTGGTTTTGAAACTCAAAGAATCATCTTACAAAAACAATATTTCGTAAAATCTTTTACGGTAAAGCTAACCCAGCAGATTATCCCTTCACAAACTATTCTGGTGGAAGGCAGCCTCGATAAACAGGGTACAACTCCGATGGCATTTGATAAAATAACCCGGAAGGAAATTGACCAAACTTATACTTTACAGGATATCCCTAAATTTTTAAGCACCTTGCCTTCTACAATTATTTATTCTGAAAATGGTAATGGGATCGGTTATAATTATCTGACTATTAGAGGTTTCGATCAAAGGAGAATATCCGTCTCTGTAAACGGTATACCTCAAAATGATCCCGAAGACCATAATGTCTATTGGCTCGACTTTCCCGATTTGCTGTCGAGTACTGAAGTTATTCAAGTTCAAAGAGGCGCTGGATCAGGTATAGTCGGCTATCCGGCTATAGGCGGTACTATCAATATCATTACTTCAACCTTCTCTAATACTCCCCAACTGAAACTTTCTACTGCTGCCGGCAGTTATAACACCAGGAAATATAGCGCTGCCTTTTCAAGCGGATTGATTTATAATAAGTATTCTATTTATGCGAAATTATCTGAAACTTTAAGCAGCGGTTATAGAAATAATGCATGGACGGATTTTAATTCATATTATATGTCTGTTATTCGTTATGACGATAATCTAACTACTCAATTGAATTTCTATGGAGGTCCGATATCGGATGGTCTGGCTTATACCGGTCTTCCAAAATTCGCTATTCAAAATGTGAATTTAAGAAAGGCAAATTATTCCGATTGGGGTCAGGACGGCAATTCCTATACCTACACTACTTTAAGAAGACCCTCAGAAATAGAAAATTTTTCTCAACCTCACTATGAATTATTAAATGAATATAAGATTAGTAATAATATAATTTTTAATTCCGCTTTATTTCTGGTCATTGGTAATGGCTTCTTTAATTATGATGCTTCCTGGGCAGATACTACTATGCTAAGAATTTCCTCCCAATATGGATTTAATCCTACTCAAAATCCGGTTAATTCCCTTGTAAAAGCTGAAGTCGACAATGTCCAGTTCGGTTGGATCCCAAGATTAAGTATAAAAGGCGATAATTCTGAATTAATCTTCGGGGCAGAATTCCGGAAACATCGATCTACCCATTGGGGAAGTATCGATTTCGGCGAAGAATTACCTATAGGTCTTACTAAAGATTATAGATTCTATTATTTCAACGGCGGTAAGGATATTATCAATGTATTCGCTCATGGAACTTATGATTTTAACGATAAAATAAATGTACTTGGTGAAATCCAGGTTGCATATCATAAATATTTATTTAACAATGAAAAATATCTGAATAATAATTTTAATGTTTCAAATACTTTCCTTAATCCAAAATTTGGAATAAATTATAAAATTAATCCTATGCAGAATATTTATTTTTCATTTGCACGTGTGTCTAGCGAACCCGTATTATCAGCTTATTATGACGGCGAAAGCTCAAGTTTCGGTGCTGTCCCGCAATTTGAACAAAATGCTGACGGGACTTATAACTTTAACAGCCCTTATGTCCGTCCGGAAACAATGAATGATTTTGAACTTGGTACTTCATTCAATAAAGGCAATTTATCCCTTTCTTTAGATCTCTATTATATGATTTTTAACAATGAAATTGTGGATAATGGAACTGTTGATTTATTCGGACAGCCGATTACCGGTAATATGAGAAGTACACTCCATCGGGGAATTGAATTCTCAGGAATTTATAAACTGAATGAAGACTTTCAATTCTATGCTAATATTACTTATAGCAGCAATGTAATTCAAAGCGGATGGTATTATGGAACTGCAAATTCTACTCCATTAGTTATTGACCTCGCCGGAAACACAATCGGAGGATTTCCTGACTTCCTCACAAACTTTGGTATTTTATATAATAATAGCGGATTATTTTTGCAGTTGACCGGCAAATATGTTGGAGCATTCTATTCGGATAATTTTGGTAATAATTTGTCCCGATATCTATATAGTTATCCGGGCTTTGTCGGTTATCCAGATAATAAAAATGACGCATATTTTAGTGCCGATTTTTATGCAAGTTATGAAAAAAAATTATTTGACTCATTGACTCCGGTTAAAATATTTATCCAGGCAAATAATATTTTGAATCGGTTATATTCAGCAAATGCTATCGGAGGAGAGTTTTTTCCGGCAGCAGAAAGGAATTTCTTAACCGGAATTGAGGTAGGATTATAATATTATGTCAAAAGGAATTATCTTAGCTAACGGCAAATCCCCTGGGAAAAGTGTTATCAAGTTTCTTCTTAAAAATGATTACAAATGCTTGATTTGTGCGGATGGGGGAGCTAATTCAGCAAGAAAATTAAATTTAATTCCTGACTATATTATTGGGGATTTTGATTCTATCGAATTTGAAAACTTAAATTATTATCAAGGGAAGTCAGTTATTATTAACATAAAAGATCAAAATAGTACTGATGTGGAGAAATGCCTTAACTTCATGGTAAAGAAAAAATATACTGATGCTGTCTTATGCGGAGTGACCGGAAATAGACTTGATCATACATTTTGTAACTTGGGCATTGTTCTGAAATATTTTGATAGAATTTCTATTAGCATTGTAGCTGAGAAATCATTCTTGAAAGCTTATAAAGGGATAGTTGAATTAAAAACTATCCCCGGAGAAACCGTTTCCCTATATGGTTTTAACAAAAAAACTAAAATAAAATCTAAAGGATTAAAATTCCCTCTGAATAATGTCGAACTTCCGTTCGGAATTAAAGAAAGCACTAGCAATATTGCAATTTCATCTAGTATAAGATTAGCTATAACCGGAGGACCCATTTTTATTGTAAGAGACTTTAATTTATTGAAAGAAAATGGTTTCATTTAAACCGGTTGATTATATAGTAATAGCGCTTTTCTTTATCTCTGTTTTAAGTCTGGGATTTTATTTCGGAAGAAAAACAACCAACGAACCGGACGACTATTTGCTTTCCGGACGAAAAGTAGGACTTATTCTATTTATACTTACTACTGTCTCCAGCTGGTACGGAGGGATTCTTGGTGTCGGCGAATTTACTTATCGCTATGGTCTGCTTAGCTGGTTTACTCAGGGAATTCCTTACTACATTTTTGCTATTCTGTTTGCAATATTTCTTTCGAAAAAAGTTAGAAATGCTGCCCTTTATACTATACCTGACAAATTAAACTTAGCTTATGGCAGGGAAGTAAGCCTTATTGCATCAGTCTTTGTCTTTGCATTAGTATCACCAGCTCCTTATTTATTAATGACTGCAAATTTAATCTCCCTAATGTTCGGTACTAGTACATTGATAAGCCTTATTTTAGGGCTTTTACTTTCAGTTTCATATCTAATTAATGGCGGCTTTAAAGCGAATATATATGCCGATACTATCCAATTCTTTGTAATGTTTGTCGGATTTGCAATAGCTTTATTCTTTGCATATCATAATTATGGAGGTATTACATATTTGAAGAATGCATTGCCCGCCAATCATTTAAGTTTGACCGGCGGCGCTTCTCCTACATATATCATTGTATGGTATTTAATCGCATTATGGACTTTCGCCGATCCGGGTTTCCATCAAAGAAGTTATGCAGCTAAATCAGGAAATATTGCAATGTACGGAATTATAATTTCAGTATTATTTTTTGCATTATTTGATTTCTTAACTACTTCAACCGGTTTATACGCTCGTGCAATTCTACCAAATCTTTCAAAACCTACTCTATCATATCCGATGCTAGCTGAAAAAGTTTTGGCGCCTGGATGGAAAGGTATTTTTTATGCTGCTATGTTCGCAACAATTATGTCAACTTTAAATAGCTTTTATTTCCTAAGCGGGACAACCATTGGACGTGATTTTATCTTTAAACTATCAAAAATTAAGAACGAAAATAATCTTAAACGTTTTACCGTGTACGGATTAATTATATCCGGAGTTTTGTCTATAATCTTAGCCTTTTTCATTCCCTCTGTAATTGAAATTTGGTACCTTATAGGATCTATATGTATTCCTGCAATGATATTGCCCGTGATAAGTTCATATTATCCGGGACTTAAAATAAATAGTTTGATAATTATTATAGAAATGATTTTAGCTGCATTCTCAAGTTTGTCGTGGATTTTCATTCGACCATATTTCGCAGATAATAAAATATTAAATGAAATCGAACCAATGCTTATCGGATTAGCTGTAGCTGCCATAATCCACTTCAGCTCTCTTATCTGGAATAAATTCTCTGCTTCTTATATACTGAAAAGAGAATTGAGATAATTAAGATTGACAGAATAATGACTAGTGAAGTAAGCCCGGATATATTGTAATATTCGCTAATCACCATCTTTATACCGACAAAAAATAATATTAGCGCTACTCCGTATTTTAAATAATAAAATATGTCGGCTAAACCTGATATCGCAAAATAAAGAGTTCTTAATCCTAAAATGGCAAATATATTCGAGGTGATAATTATAAAAGTATCTTTTGTAATGGCAATTATTGCGGGTATTGAATCAACTGCAAAGATAATATCTGAAGATTCAATTAATAGAAAAGTTAAAAACATAGTGGTAATATATAATTTTTTCTTTTCTCGAATGAAAAAGTTTTTACCTTTATAATCAGAATTTAAGTTAAAATACTTCCTGATAAATTTAATTATTATATTCTTTTCTAAATTAATCTCATTTTTGGACGGGAAAGCCATTTTGAAAGCGGCTAGAAATAGGATAATCCCAAAAATATATATAATAGGGCGGAATAAATTTATCAAGCTAATCCCCACAAGTATAAAAATTATTCGGAATACTATTGCGCTTAAAATTCCCCATTTTAAAACATGCGGCTGATTAATATCGGGGACTTTCATTATATTGAAAATGGTTAGGAATACAAAAAGATTATCAATTGAAAGAGACTTTTCTATTAAATAACCTGAAATAAATTCTATGGATCTAACGTTACCGTCCGGATGGGAAATAAATATATAGCCGCAAAATAAAAAAGCGGTGAATATCCAAACACCGCTCCATATTAAACTAGACTTGAAAGATATCTTAGTATTTCTTCTTTCAGTGATTAAAATATCAATGGATAATAAAACTGAAACTAAAACTATAAAAACAATCCAGCTTACATATTCATCTGTCAATCTAACTCCTTATTATGGAAGTAAAACTCCTACTGCAATAACAGTCGTCCATATACCATTTTTAGCGCCTTCGGCGGATTGAGTAATATTAAATGATCGAACAATTTTGCCGGACATTTTGTATATGTTTTCTCTCTCACTCCAGTCAATATCCGGATTAAATTCTACTCCCAGTGTGGTCGCAAGCATAGTTGCAGCCAAG
>JAJYOQ010000188.1 GCA_021796135.1 Bacteroidota bacterium | reverse complement strand
TCACCTACTATAATCAACTTAGTTATTCACAAAGAAGCTCCGGTATTTACAGAAATTCATTTTACAGCGGTCATGTCGCTGTAGCGGCTGCAGCTACCTTCTTTATGGCACAAGTTTACTGTGATTACAATCCCGGATTAGGAGATAATAAATATCTCATATACGGAGCAGCTTTAATCCCTCCTCTTATTTTAGGATATTTTAGAGTTAAGACCCTAATGCATTTTCCTTCAGATGTAATGTCAGGATTAGCAATAGGTGCATTGTGCGGAATATTAATTCCTGAATTAAATCGTATAAGTACTAAGAAAGTATCGGTAGGAGTATACTCTTCCATGGAAGGTACCGGACTAAGTCTGCAATGGCGCCCGGATTAGGAGAAATAGTATTATCAATTATTCAGAATGACTTTTATTCTTTCTTTAATAATTCAAGATTAAGGCAATTTATATATGTTAGATTCTCGGATTACAATAGGTGAATATCTTCTATTAAGGCTCAAGGAAATTGGAGTAGATCACCTCTTTGGTGTTCCAGGAGATTTTGTTTTAGGCTTTTTCAATCAATTACTGAAGAGTGAAATTAAGTATATTGGAACATGTAATGAGTTGAATGCTGCTTATGCTGCTGACGGTTATACTCGTATCCGGGGGATAGGGGCATTTTCGTCAACCTTTGGAGTAGGTGAATTGAGTGCAATCAATGGTGTTGCCGGAGCATTCGCCGAAAAAGTACCAATAGTTGTAATCACCGGTTCACCGGCGATGATAAATTTCCACACACGACCTTTGTTGCATCATACATTAGGCGATTATCAAGTTCCGTTAAGAATGTATGAGAAAATTACAGCGGCATCGACTCAACTCATTTCTGCTGAAACTGCTCCCGCAGAGATTGACAGGGTATTGGCAGAATGCATTTCTAAACAGCAGCCGGTCTATATAAGCCTCCCTTCAGATGTAGTAATGATGAAATGTAATCATCCGGGTCCTTTCAATTTTCCAACTTATCCTAATAGTGATAAGAATGCACTCGAGGAGGCAATCAAAGAAACACTTGGGATGCTGAATAATGCGCAAAAACCGATAGTGATTGGTGATGTGGAATTGATTCGCTTCAAACTTCAAAAAGAATTTGCCGGGTTCCTTGAAAAAACTGGTTTCCCGTATGTTACAATGATGCTAGGCAAGACGCTTCTGTCGGAGCAGCATCCCCAGTTCATTGGACTTTTTGAGGGAGATAGGAGCCGCGATTATGTGCGAAAGCGAATTGAGAATGCTGACTGCATCATAAAATTTGGAGCATTGATGACCGATTTAAACACGGGCGGATTTACAACTGACCTTGATGACTCAATGATGATCAGTGCGAATATGGGCTATGTAAAGATCAGGCATCATTATTACGAAAACGTTCGTCTTCATGATTTTATCCTTGGACTGACAGAAAAACTTTCTCGAAGAGACTCTACAACTCTGGATATCCAACCCGCAACTGATGGTTGTGTTCATAGGCATACGATTTCTTACAGTCCTGATGCTTCCAAACCTCTAACTATAAAACGGTTTTTCGATCGCATGAGCCATTTTATAGAAAATAATTCAATTGTAATTGCGGAAACAGGTGTATCATTATTCAGTGCTGCAGAAATGCTAATGCCTGAGGGAGCAACGTTCATAGGGCAGACTTTTTATGGATCAATCGGTTATACTGTTGGGGCGACTTTGGGAGCTTGCATGGCTGCGCAGGACCGGAAAGTTGTGCTTTTTATTGGTGACGGTTCTTTTCAAGTAACTTGTCAGGACCTTTCAACAATGATCAGAAATAATCTTAAACCGGTAATATTTTTACTAAATAATGATGGTTATACGATAGAGCGAGTAATCGTTGATCGTTCATATAACGACCTTCAACCTTGGAACTATCACAAACTAGTAGATGTATTCGGAGGCGGATTGGGGATTAACGTGAATTCAGAAGGCGAACTTGAAGAAGCATTGCAAAAAGCAGAGATAGCTAACAGTCTTGTATTCATAGAAATACATACCGAACGGTTTGATTGCCCTGAGTCGCTGCGAAGCGCGGGCATGTCAATGGCAAAGTCAAATCATCTTGAATAATGAAGAACTTGATCAAATGGGCTTGGAAAAATATTTAGCTAATCAATCTGAAGGTGTTTCAAGCTGATTCGAAGTTGCAGTAATTGTGATGCCTTAGAGTCGTTAAACGGTGAAAGTTACCAAATAAATATATAAATAGGTCAAATATATGAATACAATTAACAAAACATCTATCATCTTAATATTTTCAATAGCGCTTGTGCTTTTTATTTTATTTGCGGAAGGAGCTATTGAAGGGACAATTTCTTATAATAAAATTATCGGAAACAGAATGTCGACAATAATAGACTGGATGTGGATTCCAGCATATTTTACCTTGGGTATTGTAACTTTTCTCGGCTGGGTAATCTTCAAAAAAATAATAGATTAAAATATTAAACCAATAATTAAAAAACTAAGTTAAATTTTAAGGAACTCTAAATGAAAAATAAATATGCGCTTTTATCAACCATAGTGCTAATTATAGTTGTGGCAATAGTCATCTTTGGTAAATCTGAGAATGATTTAAAAGGGAAAAAAGTTATAAAGAAAATCGATGTTTCAAGAGTCCTGGGGAAACCGGTTTTTGAAATGACTGTTGATAGTCTCAATACAAGAGTGTGGATTATAAGTCAGAAAGAAAATAAAAAACTAATGAGAACAAAAATGGGGAAAAATATGAGTATAATGAAAACTACCAGCATGAAAATGAATTCTGCAACAAAGAAAGCAGTTATGACCGGCACACATTATTTTATTTTTGATGTTACTAATATTAAAAATAAAAAAGAAATTGCCGATTCCACCGCCAAGGTACAAATTGTTTCTCCGTCAAAGAAAATATCTTCAGTAACACTTCAGCCAATGATGAACCATTTCGGAGGAGGAATATGGCTTACCGAAAAGGGGTACTATTTGTTTACAATTAATCTTGACATTGGTTCAAGTTATAAAACGACACAGTTTAAATATCGTGTAAGATAGTGCATAATTGTAAGATAAGAAGGAAAATTGACTCCGACGTTTGATTGCTCAATTATAAAGAATAATGATAGAGAATACTATAATGGAATCTAACATCAAAAATACATCTGATTATAAAAAAATGTCCTTAGACGAGACATACAAATTTCTAGGGTCAACAACTGGCGGACTCTCAGATTCTGAAGCAAAGAAACGTCTTGAGAAGTCCGGTAATAATGAATTAATTGAAAATAAACAAAACTCTTTTCTTGAATTCATTATGCGTTACTGGGGTCCAATGCCGTGGCTTCTGGAAATTGCTATGGGACTTGCTTTTGCCTTAAACCATTCTATTGAAGGGATAATAATTTTTTCATTATTAACTGCGAACGCTGTCATAGGACAAATACACTCAAGCAACTCAGAAAAAGTAATTGATCTGTTAAAGAAAAAATTAGCTGTTAAATCAAAAGTACTTCGGAATAATAAATGGTCAGAGGAAGATGCAAAAAGTATAGTTGATGGAGACATTATCTCTGTGAAACTCGGCGACATTGTCCCTGCTGATGCTAAGATAATCTCCGGTGAACTATCAGTTGATCAATCAGCATTAACCGGTGAATCTCTGCCTATAGAAATACATCCTTCTGACATTATATACTCTGGCTCTATAATTAGGCGAGGTGAAGCTTCAGGTATGGTAGTTAATACAGGCGCTAATACTTTTTTTGGCAAAACAGCTGAACTTGTAAAAACAGCAAAGCCGAAATCACATCAAGAAGAAATGATGATGAGTGTTGTAAAGTATTTGATTTATCTCGGTGTTTTTGCATCAATCATGGTCTCAGTGTCTGCGTTTCTGATGCATTTAAGTATTTTAATAATGTTGACTTTTATTATTGTTGTTCTTCTTGGGGCTATTCCCGCGGCTCTTCCGGCAGTCCTTACTATTGTTCAATCAGTCGGAGCAACTGAGCTGGCAAAAAATGGTGCACTTGTAACAAAGCTTGATTCAGTAGAGGATGCCGCTTCCATAGACATTATTTGTTTTGATAAAACAGGCACTATAACTCAAAACATATTAACGGTCGTTGACAGCATACCGTTTTCCGGATACAAAAAAGAAGATGTTCTCAGGATTGCCGCACTCACATCTAAGTCAGAAGGAATGGATATTATTGATCTTGCGATTATTAATTATACTAAAAACTCGAATATAAATTTAAGTGAATACAAACAAGTGTCCTATATTCCTTTTGATCCATCTACTAAAAGAACAGAAGCAATTATTGAATATAACGGGAAACAATTTAGAGCTGTTAAGGGTGCCGGACAGGTTATCATCTCATTGTGCCATGATCTGGATAAAGGGACTTTAGATGAAATAAGCAAAACGATTGATGGCTTTTCCAAAAAAGGTTACAGAACAATAGCTGTTGCACGTTCGGATGAGGGTGATCAAAATTCTCTAAAACTTATGGGATTGCTGCCGCTGGCTGATCCCCCGAGACCCGATTCAAAAAGTATGATCGAACAAACTAGGAACCTTGGTATAAAGCCATTGATGCTAACGGGAGATAGCATTGATATAGCAAAAGAAATTTCAAGCCAGGTTGGAATCGGCAATAATATTATTCGTATGTCTGATATTAAGGATTTAAGCGCAGATAAACAATTAAAAATTGTTAGGGAATGTGATGGATTCGCAGAAATATATCCAGAAGACAAATATAAGATTGTAACTTTGCTGCAATCCGGAGGTCACATTGTTGGAATGACAGGAGACGGAGTTAATGATGCTCCTGCTTTGAAACAAGCGGAGATGGGTATAGCTGTAAGCAATTCTACCGATGTGGCAAAAGCTGCAGCAAGTATAGTTTTGACCGAAACCGGTGTAGGTGTAATAATTGATGCTGTAACAATAAGCAGGCAGACTTATCAGCGAATGTTGACCTGGGTGATCAATAAAGTTGTTAAGGTTATTGAATTTATTATATTCCTTTCTATAGGATTCTTCTGGCTGCATAATATTTTACTTACTCTTCTCGGGATGTCTTTGCTTGTTTTTGCAAATGATTTCGTAAGCATGACTTTGGCTACTGATAATGTAAAAAGTACAAGTAACCCAAATAAATGGAATGTAAAGAATATTATTCTGGCATCTCTAATACCGGCGCTATTATATGTATTGGGAGATATTATAATAGTATTGTTAGGTATTAATTATTTCCATTTGCAATTTAAGGAATTGACTTCACTTGTGATGCTGAGTTTCATATTAAATAGTCAATTTAGAGTTTTAATCGTCAGGGAAAGAAAACATTTCTGGTCATCGCTTCCGGGCAAAGGATTACTTATATCAAGTTTATCGGCAATAATCTGCATCCTGCTTATTAGTTCATTCGGAATTCTTGTTCCTTCATTAAATATAGCTATTGTTCTAAGCGTTCTGGTTCTATCGGCGTTAATTTCATTCGGCATTGATTTCCCAAAATATTATTTATTTAAAAAATTCGGATTATAGGAAAAATTTATGAAAATGAATGCGGGTTTATGGATTGATCATAGAGATGCAGTTATTCTAATTCTCAATGAAAATGGGGAAGAAATAAAAAGAATTAATTCAGAAATTGAAAAGCATGTGCGGTTTTCCGGCGGAGCACAAGCAGAAACAGAAGAAGATATTAACGACAGACGGTTTACAAATCATCTTAACAAATACTATGATGATGTTATTGCCTATATTCGGAATGCAAGCTCTATTTTGGTTTTTGGTCCCGGAGAAGCTAAGGTTGAACTCAAGAAACGCCTAGATAATGAAAAAATAAAGAATCGTTCAGTTGAAATTGAAACCGTCGATAAAATGACTGATAACCAGATTGCAGTAAAAATTAGGCAATACTTTAATAAATAAACAAATTGACTGTAAGCTGTTGAAAAGAAAAATGAAAATAAAAAATAAAAATTCTGATAAAAGAGTTTTCAACTTCTTGAATCAGTCTATCAGGCACTTTAAGGAAATTGGATCAATTGCACCTGATTCAACAACTTGCATTAATAGTTTGGTTAATTCCATTCCTTTCGATTCTGCAAACCTGATACTTGAATTCGGAGCCGGCAGCGGGGCTGTAACCGATGAGATTTTGAAAAGGAAAGAAAAAGAAAGTACTCTTATAAGTTTCGAAAAAAATCATAAATTCTACAATATGCTCCTGGAAAATATGAAAGGACAGAACGTATATATAGTTCATGACGATGTGTTTAATTCTAGGGATATTCTTTCATTAAGGTTCGGATTACAAATCGGAAGTGTGGATTGTATTATTTCAACCCTTCCCTGGTCATCATTGAAATTTGAAGAACTTCTAAGGAAAGAGGTTTTACCTCTACTCAAAGAAGGCGGAATCTTTATTCAATACATGCATACATTATCCGTTTTCAAAGGAACTATGTTAGGTCCAATTCTTAAAAAATACTTCGCTCAGATCAACATAGAATTCGTTTTTTTTAACTTTCCGCCTGCTCTTGTTTATGCTTGTCGAGTCAAATAAAAGTTCAGCCCAAGGATAATAATGTTGTATTTGTACAATTTTAATAAACCATATTGTATTTAATGGATTTAATTTTTACTATTACATAAAATATATTTATTTAAATAAGTTTTAAGCTTCTCAATAAATCATTTTTGTTTTGTATCAATAATAATCCTTATTTAATAGACTTTCGGAATCATCGTGATTAAGGCTTTTATGGAACAATGAAAAAGAAAATATTACCTAAAAGATTTTCGGGCAAAAAAAATACCTCGAAATTATCAACTTCAAATAATTCATTTTATGTAGTTGGTATCGGGGCATCTGCCGGCGGATTAGAAGCACTTGAAAGATTTTTCAGAAGTATGCCTGAGAATGTCAATATGTCTTTTATCGTTGTATCACATCTAGATCCGAATCATATCAGCATAATGCCTGAGCTAATACAAAAATCTACAAAAATGAAATTATTTCAAGCTGAAGACGGGATGGTGCTTGAACCAAACCATGTCTATGTAGCTCCCGCAAATCGGGATTTAGCAATCCTTCATGGAACAATTCAATTGATTGAACCTCTTGAGCCGCATGGATTTCGACTTCCGATCGATTTTTTCTTTAAATCTCTTTCTGAAGACTTAGGTGAAAAAGCTATTTGTATTATCCTTTCTGGAATGGCTTCAGATGGCTCTGAAGGACTTAAAGCAGTGAAGAGTGAATTGGGGATGGTAATGATACAAGACCCAAAATCTGCAAAATTTGACGGTATGCCAAATAGCGCAATTAAAACCGGATTAGCCGATTATATCCTTATTCCCGAGGATATGCCGGGTCAGCTGATGAAATATACTTCTCAAAAAGTAAAAGGTGTTTTATTAAATGAAGCGATTATCGATGGGAAAATTCCGGATTCGTTTCAAAAAATTTTTATTCTCCTTAGAGCTCATACCGGTCACGATTTTTCGAATTATAAACAAAATACAATCTATCGGCGGGTAGAAAGAAGAATGATTGTTTCTCAATTGGATAGTATTCCTAATTATATCCGAATGCTTCAGGAAAACCCCGCAGAAATTGAAAACTTATTTCAAGAACTTTTAATTAGGTTTTGAGATCGG
>JAJYOQ010000187.1 GCA_021796135.1 Bacteroidota bacterium | reverse complement strand
AAGCGATATATTTATTTCCATCTTAAAAGGTAATACTATGCGAAACAAATTATTTTTATCTCTTTTAATATTTATAATTTGCGAAACTTCGGGTTTTGCGCAATTAAAATATACTTTTCCACAATTCTTCAAAGAAACGGGTGACTTCGTTGAGATGCCTGTTAAATGGGACGGCGGAGACTGGTTAAAGATAGGGCTAATAGGAGCCGGTACATATTTAGTTTCACTGGCAGATCAGCCGATTCGAACAAATGTACTTAAAGATCAAAGTTATTATTATAGTGCTCCGATAGTTGCCGGTAGAGTTTACGGAGAGATATATTCTCCTATAATATTATTTAGCGGTTTTGCAGTATATTCACTTTTGACTGATGATATCGGCACAAGAAAAATCGCTTATGAAATTGGTCAAGCTTCACTTTATGCCGGCGCAGTGTCCTTTTTACTAAAACTTGTAATAGGCAGATCCAGACCTTACTTAAATCAGGGTAACAGTTTTTTCCGTCCATTCTCGTCAATTTTTAATCAGGATTATAAATCAATGCCCAGCGGTCATTCGACTGTTGCATTCATTCTATCGACAGTTCTCTCAAGGAATGCCGAATCACCAATTTTAAAAGTGCTGGCTTATTTACCAGCGGTGTTAACGATGATATCCCGGGTTTATCAAGATCATCATTGGACATCCGATACATTCGCCGGAGCAGCTCTCGGATACTTTATAGGCACATGGGTTGTTGATCATCATGAGCAAAGCGATTCGCCGATAAAAATTTCATCTGCTTTTCCACTAACAATTAGTATAGCTATTAACTAAGATATTACAATGGAACTAATACTATATCTTAAAGGAATAGTCATCGGATTTGCAATGGCTGTGCCAATCGGACCTGTCGGGATAATGTGCATTCGTAAAACTCTCACAGAGGGGCGCCTGAGGGGATTAATAATCGGCATCGGAGCCGCGACTGCTGATTTGCTTTATGGCAGTGTCGCTGCATTTGGGCTTACATTTATTTCAAGTACTGTTTCAGCAGAAAGGATATGGATAAGATTAATTGGAGGGACTCTGCTTTTTTTCTTAGGTGTAAGGACATATCGTTCTAAACCTACAGATCCAAAATTCAAAATCCACAGCAGCAGCCTGATTGGATCTTACTTCTATACTATTCTGATAACACTGACAAATCCTTTGACTATTTTTGCTTTTATCGCTGTATTTGCAGCATTGGGGCTAGGAAATGAAGTCAATAAATTTTCCGGACTAGCACTTGTGCTGGGAGTATTTACAGGATCGTTTTTATGGTTTCTTTCACTTAGTTCAGGAGTTACGCTTTTCCGAAAAAAACTAGACATGGTAGGACTTGAATGGGTCAATAGAATTGCCGGTATTTTAATAATTATTTCCGGCGTTATTGCTATTGTAAGTTTGTTATAATTTCATTCTGCATATCCCAAAAGGTAGTTCCTTTTTCATCCTTTTGACCGATTGAATACTCTTCTTGATACAGCTACATTATTTTATGAAATAAAATGAAAAAACTGATAAAAATATAACTTTGGAGTTGTTGTGAAAAAATATACCGTCTTGTTGATATTCCTTTCGTTAATTCTATTGCTTACCAATACATCTTATTCGCAAATGATAAAATTAGGAATAAGCGCCGGATTAGCTAAGATTACCGGACCGGCAGCATATACCAATAGTATTGCTGATAATGGGAATGGATTCGGATCTAATTTTAATTTTGGTGCACAAGCGAGAATTAATATACCTCTACTTCCGATAACACCGATAATTTTTGTTGATTACTATATGCTTAGAGGCAGCGGAAATATTGGAGCTCTTGCCATCAGCACTTCACAAAATATTTTATCAGCTGGTATCGAAGGAGAATTTAATATTCTGCCCTTACCATTTGTTACCCCATACATCTCAGTTGAAGCGGCAGTAAATAGATTCGGAACATTGGAACGGAATTATACCGGAAGCAATACACCTCAAGGAAGTGTAACAAGATATGGAGGAGCGCTAGGAGTAGGCGCAGTGATTACGATTCTTCCGTTTGTAGATCTTGATGCAAGTTTGAAATTTCATTTATTGAACTTAATCGGCAAGAGCAGCGGAGAATCCGGAGTAAATGCTTTAACGCTAAATGTTGCGGTTATATTTTAAATGAAAATTTCTATAATCAAATAAGCAATTAACAAAGACATCAAGGTACGTCTTAATAGATATCATGCGCACTTATAGAATTTAACATAAAAACCGGGGGTGATATAAATATTTTCCTTTTTTACAGTAATGTCCTCTGAAAATAAAATAATATATAAAATTCCGATAGTCTTTCTTGGACTTATCGGAGCAGTTTTAATCTTCCTTCTTACAAATAGTTTTGGAATCGGATTATCTCCGGACTCTGTATATTATATTTCGGTAGCAAGACATATAGCGGACGGAAGTGGTTTTACAGGATATGACGGTTACAGCTATTTACTTCAGCCCCCGCTATATCCGCTTTTATTAGCTGCTATAAAAATTATATTCTCCGCAGATCCTCTAATATCCGTTGTGTACATAAATTCATTTCTTATGGGGTTAATAATATATTTCTCCGGTATGTATTTATTGAAGCATTTGAAATCTTTCCCATTAACCTTAGCAGGGACAGCGGTAATTTTAACATCATTCGTATTTATACAAAATTTTTTAATAGCATTATCAGAACCATTTTTCATTTTATGCATAATTCTTTATTTAAGATATTTTGATGTATATAATGAAAAAGGGACAATAAAGCCGTTGATTCTGTTCTCGATAGCAGCAGCTTTAGCATGTCTGACGCGTTATGTCGGTGTAATAATTATTTTATCCGGTTCTATAAGCATCCTGATCCGGAGCAGTAAAAGCCTCAAAGAAAGAATTCGTCACCTCGTAATTTTTGATATAATTACAATAATACCCATTGGAATATGGGTATTAAGGAACTTAATAGTATCGGGAACATTTGCAGGACAAAGGGCGGGCTCATCATATACATTTTCCAAGAATATATCCCTGTTATCCAACACAGTCTTAAATTGGTTTTTTCAAATAGAAATCAACGGGCTTCAATTACTTATTTTAATAATATTAATAACTGCCGGGATATTAACAGCAACTGCTTTAATTTATTTAAAAAGGAAAGAAGAACTAAAATTATTTCAGACAAGTCCGATAATTTTATTTATAATCCTATATATGGTAATTATAGTTGTTTCCTCAACTACTACAGCATACGACAAAATTGCCGATAGATTATTATCGCCAATCTTTATTCCGTTGATAATAATGACTTTCATACTGCTTGAATTTATACAAAAATGGATGTCGAAGTATTCTAATCGGAGCTTAATATCCGGGCTCTTTTTGTTAGGAATAATTATGTGGATGAAATATCCCTTGATGAATTCATTTTACAACATCAAGGATTATGTAGGACAATCGGGATGGGAATACAGCAGCAAAGAATGGAAAGATAATCCTGTAATCAGTTATCTGAATAAGGAGAAAGAATTAGAATCGGGCTATTTATTTTACAGTAATGTACCTGAAGCCGTTTATATTTTAGCAAACAAAGCAGCCAAATGGAGTCCTGCAAGGACATACTATAATTCTCCGCAGCTGGTAAAATCTGATTCGCGTCAGCGAATTATAAAAGATTCAAAGGATAAAGTTTGTCTGATATGGTTCAATAACAGCAACAGGAGTTTTTTATTTACAATAAATGAATTGCGAGAAACCATTAACATGGTTAAGATAGCGCAGCTGCCAAACGGAGAGATTTACACACTTTGGCAAAAATAATTAATTTCAAATCGATCAAAAGATTTAATTCCTTTCCCATCCCTTTGGGCGATTGTAACGGCGTATATTTTAGCTTAGCTTATTGTGTATATAAGAATCATTAAAATTTAGCTAGTAATATATTAGCTAAAAGGAGTAAAAAAGAATGCGAAAAATATATTTTTTCATTTTAGTAACCGGCATTTTATGCACATTAGCTGTGCCGATAAAAGCGCAAATACAATTTCATATCGGAATTAACTTAAACAGCCAGCCGGCATGGGGACCAGTAGGATATGATAATGTCCAATATTATTATTTACCCGATATTGATGTTTACTATTCTGTACCCCAGCATAGATATTATTATCAGTCAGGCGGGCGTTGGAGATCTTCAGCATATTTGCCCCGCGAATATGGTAATTACAATTTATATAACGGACATAAAGTAGTAATGAATGAAGACAGACCATATATGCATGATCAGTATAATAGAGAGAAATACGGTTATTTTAAGAACCGACATGATCAGCAGCCGATACGAGACAGCCGAGACTCAAAATACTTTTCCAATAGAAATCATCCAGAGCATAATAATTGGGAAAAGCAGCAAAAACACGATAATGGCAGAGGAAACGGAAACAATAAGCACGATAATCGTGGAAACGATGGCAATCATGGTGATCATGGAAATCACGGCGATCACGGAAACCATGGCAAGTAGAAGCAGGGTTAAATAATTTTTTGAAATATTCGATAATAAAATAAAGCAATTATCTTAAGAGACTGGAAAATGATACTTGTTACGATTTCTTCCACTGAGGAAGAATTTGTTATACGATTGAAACATAAAATTGATTATGTAGTTGAAAAGAAGTTCGGCAAAATAAATTCCCTAAACATAAAGACCATTTATTTATTTGCTCAATTATTCCTATCGACTACAAAATTAATTTTTAGAGAAATATTTTTGAGAGTTCATTAATATTATTTTAATCAAAATCGGTAATGAAAAACTACCGCGGGGATTATATGCCCAAACGCCCATTCTAACCCCCCTACATCGATCTAGTTCCTTTTTCATCCCTTAGATCGATTGTATACTGACCAGCCGACCTATAAATTCAGTTATGAATAAAATTAGATTGTTAATAATTGAAGATAACCGACTTTTAAGAGAAAGTTTAATTTCAATGCTTGAGGAACACAAGGATATACAAATTATTGCTGTTTCAGGCAATAATGAAATTATCGTAATTAAAGTTCAAAAACTAAAACCAAATATTATACTATTAGATCTTGGTTTGCGAAGCAGTAATAGCTTAACCATTGTGAAGGATTTAAAGAAAGATTTTCCTAATGCAAAAATTATCATTATTGATCTTGCCCCGATTAAAGAAGACATAAATCAATTTGTTAAATCCGGCGCATCCGGTTTTATTTTAAAAGATGCAACGTTTGATGATTTACTTTCAGCAATTAGAAAAGTCGCCGCAGGAACGAACGTAATTCCGGGTGATCTCGACGAGACTTTATATTCGCGTATAATGGAACATGCACTTAAGGATGGTAAATTAGACCTGGAAGAGCTAGCTCCAATAACAAAACGGGAACAAGAGGTCATAGATCAAATCGGCAATGGGCTTAGCAATAAGGATATTGGAGAACTCTTGAATGTGTCTAACTTTACAGTCAAAACCCATGTGCATAATATAATGGATAAACTAGCATTACACACCAGATTAGAAGTAGCCAATTATTCATACACTAATAATAAATTGTAAGATAATAATATCGTGTTATTAAAATATTATAGTAACAGCAATTCTATTATCTCCTGCTAATAAAAAATCAGATGCAGCCGCCTCAAGTTTTAGAATTCCACAAATAGTTTACAAAAGTTAAATACAAGATGTGAAATGCTGTCTTATATACAGCTAACAGAATAAAAGTAAATTTTTTATTCTAGGGTTAAAAATTATTTAATTTATTAATTTCATTCTGAAGTATATCCAGAGTTTTATCAATTATAGAAAGATGAGTTCGAAAAGATAAAACTGCAAGGCGCAAAGTAAATTTTGAATTTATTATAGTCGAAGAAAGGAAAACTCTGCCGTCCTTTTGAATATTGCTAACCAGCAATTTATTAAATGTATCGGCATCACCTTTAGAGGGGACATAACGAAAAATAACAACCGATAAATCCGGAAATGGACCGACTTCAATGCCCGGGATTTCCTGAACTTTAGTATAAAAATATCTAGCTAAAAGGATTTTTTCTTAAGCATAGCGCGAAAAGGGCGGAGCCCTATAAGTTTTAGCGGCAGCCACAATCTTAGACCCCTGAAATGTTTTGATAGTTCCGGAGATAAATCAGCAGGGGAATACTCTTCAGCAGAAGACAGGGCATCCTGCATATAATTTGCCTGGTAATAATGAGAAGCGAGAAGATGAGCTTTATTTTTAATTAATACAGTGCCCGATCCATAGGGAATAAATAATCCTTTATGCGGATCAACGATAATGGAATCAGATTTATCCAAACCTTTTAATGAATCTTTGCAAGACTCAGACAAAATAAAAAAACCGCCATAAGCAGCATCAATATGAAACCACAAATTATTTTTTTCGGAAATTAGACCAATTTCGTTAAGAGGATCAATAGCCCCGACGTCAGTAGTCCCGGCTGAAGCAATAATCAGCCATGGATTTAGTCCTTTGTTTTTATCCTCGATAACAGCCGACTCAAGCAGGGAAGAATTCATTCTAAAATTAGGATCAAGGGGAACATATCTTATGATGCAGTCATTAAGCCCAGCAATTCTAATAGCTTTTTGAACGGAGTGGTGAGCATGTTCAGATAAATAAATTACAGTTTTTTCAAAATCTTTGCCTTTGAGATTGAAAGCATCGCGGGCAGTAACAATAGCAATAAGGTTAGCGATGCTACCTCCGGAGGTGAGACTGCCGCCGGAAGTTTTAGGATATCCAAAGAGATCGCTAATCCAGTTCAGCAACAAATTTTCCATACGAACAGCGCCCGGCGAAGCGAAGAATACTCCCGCATAACGGTTAGAGATATCTGCCAGATAATCCCCCAAAGCCGAATGAAATATACCGCCGCCGGGGATATAGCCCAAGTGACCGCCTGAAGCAGGATTTATTCCCGGAGTATCCACATTAGATTTAAGGATATCGAGGACAGTATTTATATTTAAGGGATCCTCTTCAATAGGGGAATCATACAAAGCAAGACCTTTAAGATCTGAGTTAACATAAGCGGGAAGGTTATCAATGTTTTCAAGGAAGTCATCCGAATAATTGAGAACTGCTTTGATAAGGGCATCCCGTTCGATTTTGTCAGGTTCCAAAGGAGAAGAAAGTTCTTCAAGAGATTTTATTTTATCAACAGCAGACATTTTGTGGAATTAGTCCTTATTCCCGTACAATTTTTCATATTGTCGAATAATTGAATTTTTTTGTTCAATCACTTCTTCGAGGAATTTATTTTTTCGTTCAAGTAAAGCTAAGTCTTCGGCAGAAACGTTATTGATATTTGCATTTCCATGAATAACACCGGCGATAGACCCGGAAATATTTTTTTGTGATATAACATTTTGATCTCTTTCGCCCACAAGCAGCCAGTCCATAGTCACCTCACCCATTTTAGCGATTTCGACTAAGGTATCGATAGCCGGGAAAGTTTTATCGAGCTCATAAAAGCTAATACTTTGTTTATTGCGAAGGTTAAGTTTTTGTGCAAACTCCTCCTGGTTTAAGCCTAGTCTTTTACGAATATATTTAATTCTCTCGCCTAATGAATTCATAAGAGCTCCTTTTTTTTAAGTAAAAAGTAAAAAGTTAAAAGTAAAAAGTAAAAAAGATAAAAAT
>JAJYOQ010000186.1 GCA_021796135.1 Bacteroidota bacterium | reverse complement strand
ATGTTGACGAAATATTGCTTGGAGTAAAAGTTATTTACAATATTGATGAAGCCATTCAAGAAAATGATGTGCTAAATGTATTGCGAATTCAGCTAGAAAGAAAAGCAAGAGAATATTTTCCTTCAATAAGAGAATATGCAAAATTTTTCGGTATTACTGAAGAACGGTTAGAAAAAAACGGCAAAGATATTCTTATTCTGCATCCGGGCCCAATAAATCGGGGAGTAGAGCTATCTTCAGGAGTTGCTGATGGATTGAATCAAATTATTTTGAAGCAAGTAACAAACGGAGTTGCTATTAGAATGGCAGTTTTATACTTGCTTGGAACATTAAATTAGCGGAAAAAAAATGAAAATTATTCTTAAAAACGTATCACTCTTTTACCCACAGCAAAAAATTGATGAAAAAAAGACAGACATTCTTCTGATTGACGGAATTATTTCGCAGATTGGAAAAATTAAAATTGAAGAGGACTCGTCAACAAAAGTAATTGATCTCTCAGGGAAACACATTGTCCCCGGTTTTTTTGATATGCATGTTCATTTAAGAGAGCCTGGCAGAGAAGATGAAGAAACTGTCATCACAGGATGTAATGCTGCTGCAAATGGCGGGTTCACTGGGATTGCTTGCATGCCGAATACTGAACCGACTATTGATTCAGCCGAAATTATTAATTTTATAAAAAAACAATCAAAAGATCATTTGGTAGATGTTGAAGTAATAGGTGCTGCGACTTTGGGACGTAAAGGAGAGATCATTTCTCCGATGGCAGAGCTTTTTGAAGCCGGTGCAGTAGGATTTTCGGACGATGGTGTCGCAGTGAAAACTGCTGGAATTTTGAAGAGAGCTTTTGAATATTCTAAAATGTATAATATTCCTATCATTGATCATTGCGAAGACGAAACTCTGGCCGGAGGTGCAATGAATGAAGGATTAAACTCGACCATGCTTGGTTTGCCTCCTATTCCTTCAGTAGCTGAAGAATTGATTGTTAGCAGGGATATTCTTTTATCCGAGTATACCGGCGGCAAAATTCACATCGCTCACCTAAGTACAAAAAAATCTGTCGAAATGGTACGCGAAGCTAAAAGAAAAGGTATAGCAGTTACTGCAGAAGCAACTCCGCACCATTTTTCTTTGACGGATGATTCATTAAAATTTTATGATACTAATTTCAAAATGAACCCGCCTTTAAGGACTAAATCCGATGTTGACGAAATATTGCTTGGATTAAAAGATGGAACTATTGACTGTATTGCCAGCGATCATGCTCCGCATTCAGCAGAAGAAAAAGAGGCAGAATTTGAACATGCTCCTAACGGTATTACTGGGCTGGAAACTCAAGTTGGTTTGTCTTTAACTGAATTATATCACAAGAAAATCTTATCTCTTGAAATGCTAATCGAAAAAATGTCTATAAACCCAAGGAAAATTTTGAACCTCTCTTTACCTCAATTTAAAATCGGGGAATTGGCAAACTTTACCATCCTCGATATAAATGAGATTTGGACTGTCGATATTAGCAAATCAAAAAGCAAATCTAAAAATTCACCTTTTGATAAAAAACTACTTACTGGAAGATCTATCGGGGTAATTAATAATAAGAAAATGTTTTTTCAGGATACTTTTTTAGATATTTAATTCTTTTCCACATTCATTTTTGTACAAAATGTTTATTATTTTGTACATATTCTCTTTTATCCCTTCAAAATGAGGATTGTCCAGCACTTTTTCCTGGCATTCATTTAGCTATATTGAAAGTATGAATTCTTTCAAGGAGTCGATATGAAAAAGTTGTTTTTTGTAATATTATTAACATTACCTTTGGTTTTATTAACCTCATGCGCAAAAGTTCTTAATCCTGTAATGGTTAATAATCAGCCGCCAAATCCTCCGACCGGTCTACAAATTCTGAATGGAAATAACAGCGTGGAAATTTCCTGGAATAGAAATCTACAAAATGATATTGCCGGTTATAATGTCTATTATTCATATACTTATACAGGTAAATATACTTTAATCGGCTCAACTCCAAATAATTACTATATTGATAACGGAGCTCAAAACGGAACTACCTATTATTATGCTGTTACTGCATATGATATTTATGGGAATGAAAGCAATTTAAGCTATGATGATGTTATGGCAACGCCTCGTCCGGATGGCTTTAATGCTACTGTTTTTGATTACCGAAATTTTCCTGATAACGGCGGGTTCTCCTTTACCACTTATACCGATGTCCTCTATAATAGTTCTTCTTCAGATTTTTATTTTGAAAACTATAACGGAAACTTTTATATCGATGTTATGACCGATTCGGATATACAGGATATGGGACCGACTAATGATATATATGATATAAGTTATGCCCCTACTACAGGTTGGTCACCTACTAAGGATGCTGTTGCTATTGTTGGTCACACTTATGTAATTTGGACCTGGGACAACCATTATGCAAAAATTCGAGTAAATAGCATTTCTAGCCAGCGTATGAGTTTTGACTGGGCTTTTCAAACAGTAGCCGGAAATGTACAGTTAAAACGAGCAAATGTATCAAATATTAGAAACCCTCAGATTTTTCTGAAACCTAATAGACTATAATATAAACATTTAACTAATACTTTAATTTAGAGATAAAATAAAGTATTTTAGTCTATATTTATTTTAATAAATAAAGGCTTAGCAGAATATATGCGAATTAGAAGTCTATTGATTTTTCTATCTTTATTTGTCTCTATAAGTAATATTGTTTTTGCACAAAACGAACGGAATATCTCAAAGGAAAATGAAGTTTCTCTGCTTCGTTCATTCAACAATGCTTTAGTATCCATTGAACAGGGACTTAAGATGGGAAAAGTTTCCGAATTAAGTCACTTTGTTGATAGCCAAATTTACCTGAATTTATCAAACGGTATTATCGGATATTATAGCTCAAATCAAGCTTATTATGTTCTGGCTGACTTTTTTAAAAGTCATAGGATGATCTCAATTGATTTTGATAATTCCCTTGCTGATGTTACTAATCCAATTGCAATTGGAAATTGTCAATACTTTAATAATGATAAACAAGAATCTGCCCAAATGTACATTTCTCTAAAATTTATTAATAAAAAATGGAAATTAACTCAAATAACTATTAACTGATGCTTTCAAGATTTCACAGAGTTTTTCAAGGGAACAAAAAATATTTTGTACTTGACTTTTTTATTTTGATCCTTTTTTTAGGTGCCGGGATAATTACGCCTCTAATTATTAAAAACATCACTAATAATTGGGAAAAAATTCAATCAGATAAAATTTTAAATATCCAAAAGTCAGCTACCCGATTATTTAAAGAGAACCAGTCTTCTTTAATAGCTGCTAAAAAAAAAATAAAATCTGAACTTCGAAACACCTTGAATCCAGCTAATCCTTCTTATGAAGGATTGCTGCAAATGGTTAATAAAAAGGATTATAATAAGTTATCCATTGAGGTTCTGGCTCCAAACGGAAAGTTAATTGCCTGGAATAACCAAATTGCTATAAAGCAAAATGATATTCTTCCGCTTTCTTTTCCTGCCGGTGAGATTCATTTTTATTCTACAAATTTAGTTACTTTTTTGACTGTCACCGATACAATAAATTCTGACGGTGATCAATATTATTTCGTTGTCAGTGTACCAATTGAAAAACATTATGAATTACCTAATCAATATTTTGATGATGTCAATTTTACTAAGACACTTTCTGAAAAATATCATACGAAATTTGAAACATTTTATAATCCCTTCGAAGAAAAATCAGATAATTCCAGAGAATATTCATTTGAGTTAATCAACAATGAAGGTTCTAAAATTGGTCTAATAGCTTTTTTTAAACCCACTTTAGATGAAGAATTAAATTCTGTATATGGAATAGCAAATAATGTGCAATCCATATTATTCATCCTGGGATTTATCCTATTAGGACTGGGATTAAAAAGTGAATTTTCTTCGATTAAATATAAATTTATCAAGCAATCTATATTAATTAGTTATCTTATTTTAATCCGATTTATAATTTTCAATATTGGATTTCCGTCAAATTTTATACACGGCAGCTTGACAGAATCAGCTTATTTTTCATCAACTTTTTGCGGGGGAATTGTAAAATCTCCGTTAGAATTTTTTATATCTGCCGTTTTCTTTCTCATAATTGCAATTAAAGTATATGACTATTTCCATCAATTCCTTGAGTCTGCTGATAAAAAAATATTTGAAAATAAAAGAATATTCTGGTTAAGTTTAATTATACTGAGTTTAATATTCCAATGGGTAGTAAGAGGATTTAGTTCTGCAATTAAAAGTATAATCTTTGATTCTACTTTAAGATATTTTAAAGAGCCAGAATTAATACCAAATTTACCTGCTATGCTGATGAACTTAAATATTCTTTTAATTGGAATATCTATAGTAGTTCTTCTAAGCAGTCTTATTATTTATTTGACAGGATTTTTTGGTAAATATGAAAGCAAAGTTCAAAAAAAATATTTTATATATCTTTTTATTTTTTTTCAAATCGAAGGAACGCTATTTGTATTAATTGAAAATGAGCCATTAATTACTCCCTTACTTAGCTTTATTATTATAGCCTTACTATTTACTCTTTCATATAGGATTTATTTCTTTATATCAATTAAAAGCGTCAACTTTATATATATTGCTCTGATTGCTTCAATAATTTCTATAACCTTGATGAACTTCTTCAACTTGTATCTTGAAAAAGCGTCACTCCGAACTACTGCCATGGAAATAAATAGGCCTAATGATAACTTATTAAGATTTTTAATATCAGAAACTTTAACAAAATCTACTAATCATCAAAAATTAATAACAAGTTTTGATAATAAAGAATCAAATTTTAACAGTGAGTCCTTCCTATTATGGGCCCATAGTCCGCTTCAAAGAGAACCTTTTAATTCATCGCTTGAAATTTATGATGATAAATTATCTCTACTCGGTTCTTTTTCTACAAACGGCGAGGATCAGTATATTAAGATAAATAAATTATATTTACCTAATACTGAGAAACCCAAAATTTTTGAAACTTATCAGTCGGACGATTCAACCAAAAAAATCGTAACCGGGGTTATTTCTATCATTGATAAAGGGATTGTTTTAGGCTATGTAGCCGCTTCAATAAAATATGATTTAAATACGTTATTTATAAATAATATTCCGGAATTTCTTTCTTCTAAAAATAAACTTATAAATTCTGTGCTTGATATAAATAACTTAAAGATCTTTATCTTTGATAATAATAATTTATCACAAGTTTACGGTGATATATATCCTTCTCTTGACCAAATTAAACCTATCTTAAATGCTCCTTATAATGCTGATAAAGAAGCCTGGATAAACCTTTCTTTAAACGGAGAAAATTATTTTGTATTTGCACTTAAAAATTCCGGAAACGGAAAACAGATAATAACAGCAGTCGCAACTGGAGAAAAAAAATTATCCTGGGATCTTTATAATTTCTTTAAAATATTTCTGATTCAAAGTTTATTTATTCTAATTTATTCTTTAATAATATTGTTATTAGAATTTAAGAATTTCAAGTATTCTTTTCGCACGCAGCTTATGATAGCTCTTTTATTTGTTTCGATAATTCCAGTAATAATATTAGCCGGTTACAATCGACAATTGTTTGAAGATAAAAAGCAAGGAGCAATACTAGACGAACTAAATGAGCGCACTGTCTATCTTCAGAATTTAATCGGTGAAGAAATTAAGGAGCTGAATAATAAAGAGGATATAATACAAGCTTTTAAAAATGCTGCAAAAGATATAAATATTTCTTATGCAATTTATGATGGGAATTACCAAATATATAATTCAAGGGATCAATATTATAAAGTGGGACTTTTTACATACAGGCTAAATCCGCAAGTTTACTATGAGTTGAATTATCTTAATTATAAAGAATATTTATCAAAAGAAAGAATTGATAATTATAAGTATATAGCCTTTTACAAGAAAATTAAAATTGGAAATCGCGATTTTATAATCGGCGTAAATGATGTTTTCAATAAAGTTCATTTATCATTTGCAGTAATTGACCTTGACGTTTTTCTTTTTGGAGTATTTTCATTTGCAACTCTTCTAATTATAATTCTAAGTGCTTTTCTGTCAAAAACAATTTCGTCGCCAATACGACGTTTGACAAAAGCTACTAACTCCATTGCTCACGGAGATTTAAATGTTCAGCTTGAAAGTAAAGCGAAAGGCGAAATAAGGGAATTGTTTATCGGGTTTAATTATATGACTAAAGAACTGCAGAAAAACCAAACAGAACTTGCAGAGGTTGAACGTGAAAATGCCTGGAAAGAAATGGCTAAACAAGTGGCTCACGAAATTAAAAACCCGTTAACGCCTATGAAACTTGCAATGCAGCAATTAATTGTTTCTTATAAAGATAAAAATGTAAACTTAGATTCAATTTTTGAAAAAGTATCGTCAACAATTTTAATTCAAATTGAGAATTTAAGTTTAATTGCCTCTGAATTTTCAAGATTCGGGCGAATGCCGAATCTTAAAATAGCAGAAATTGACCTAATTAGTATTTTAAATGAAACTGTAAATCTGTTTATTGAAGAAAAAGCTAAGATTGAAATTGTCTCTGATTATGATCACGCAATTATAGAAAGTGATAAATCTCAAATGCGAAGAATGTTTATAAATCTATTTCGTAACTCTATTCAAGCTGACGCAAAAAATATTAAAGTTGAGATAATTTCTACAAACTCCGGATATGATTTACTTTTTATTGATGATGGCTGCGGAATACCAAGCGAAGTAAGAGATAAAATATTTAATGCTAATTTTACAACAAAAGATAAAGGTATGGGGCTAGGTCTTAAAATGTCAAAGCGATTTATAGAAAGTTTAGGGGGTGAAATTCGATTAATGGACTCAATTAATTCCGGGAGTATATTCAAAGTTTCTATTCCCAAAATAAAAACCTAAATATACTTATGAATATACTTACAGAACATCAGGAAAAAGCATTAAATTATAAAACTCATATTTCACTAACAGCCAATGCCGGTTCCGGTAAGACTTTGGTACTTGCCAAACGTTTTATCCAAATTGCCATCCAAGAAAATATTTCACTCAGAAATATTGCGGCTATTACATTTACGGATAAGGCTGCCGGAGAACTGTATAAAAAAATTGCTTCTGAAATTGATGCAAATCTTAAAAATATAAATAATAAAAATGAAAAAGATAAATTAGAATTCATTAGAAGCCAGCTTGTATCAGCTAACATTTCCACAATTCACTCATTTTGCATAAATATATTAAGGGAATTCCCGACTGAAGCTAAATTAGATGCTAATTTTATTCCGATCGATTCAAGAACTTCAGATGAATTAATAGAATTATCGGTTGATGAACTATACACAAAATTTTTAGAAGACGAATCAAAAGCTCATATCCTAAAATATCTAATGAGAGTATTCTCTACAAAAAATAATTTATCTCGTCAAATATCCAATATAATTAGCGACCGTAAAAAATTAATATCAATAAAAGAAAATATTTATTTAAAAAATGAAAATGAAATTGCAAAATATTTTTTTGATACATTTATCGAATATTCACAAAAAATACTCGGCGATATAAAAATTATTTCTGAGTATTTAAAAAAAATAAACAATATTGTTTTTTCACATAACAAAGATAATTCCTTGGCAATTCAAGTAGATGATCTTCTAAAAAAGCT
>JAJYOQ010000185.1 GCA_021796135.1 Bacteroidota bacterium | reverse complement strand
ACACCAGTTGAAAGACCGATAAGATAAGCCATTAAAATAATATATTTTTCATTTGACTTAACATCTGCTTTCTCATACCAGTCCATCATTAACCAAACAACTAAAGAAAATAGTAATGTACTTACTGCGAAATAGTTTGATTCAACTGCGTTGAACCAAAAGGTATCGCAAAAAGCAAATGCTAAAGCTCCGGTTGCTGCAGAAATATATGTTATTAGCGCATCGGGAATATTTTTATAGTTCTTTCCTCTATAGCTTTCAATTAATTTTACTGCGCTCAAATAGAGAATTAAGACGGAAAAAGCTCCGGCAAGTACCGAAACTGTGTTAATTCTGTATCCGATATTATGCGCAAAAGGAATCATTGAAAAGAATCTTCCGATTATTAACCAGAGTGGCCCTCCGGGTGGATGCGGGACTTGCAGAGAATATGATGCTGCTGATATTTCACCCGGATCCCAAAAGGAAACCGAGGGCTGAACCGTAAGAAATAATACGGTTGCGGAAATTAAAAAAACTATGGTCCCGATTAACCTATAGGTGGACTTTAAACTCATAATTTTACCTTTGATAAGAATAATTTTGTTAAAAGATGGAACTAACTTATTGAATTTAGTTGAATTATTCACTACTAAGCGGAATTATTTTTATAAAAATTATCCCCGTAGTGTTTTGAATAATTGGAAACGCAATTTAGACGAAGGAAATAATTAGAAGTTGTTAAGGGGGCTGCTAAAAATTACATTTTTTGATATCCTGGATTGATAAAACATCTCATAAAGCTTTCTAAAAATCAAAATTTTTACCACATTTTTATTGAGCGCTGCTATTAGTGTTCTGCAAAGAAAATTTTTTTAAGGTATTATCCATAAGTTTTGGGGTGTGCCAAATTTGGCAGACTTTTTTTTGAAATAATTAGGTAGGAATTAGAGGGGTGTTTTAGGCTTGTCATATGCTTGGCAGAGCGGAGGTGGGTTGAGGAAAAATAGGTGAAAAAAGATCTTAGGTGTGACAAAATGGCCGACGAGGGAATGATTTCAGAATGAAAATGTTGAAAAATAAATTGCACACCAAATAGGGAATAATTATATTAATATTGATGTAAGGGATTCATATGAAAAAAATTATTATACTGTTTTTTATCATAGCCTTAATTAAAACGACCTATCCTCAAGTATTACTATATCCCAAATTACCTGCCGATCCAATAAATGATTTATATTATATAAACGATAGTGAAATAATATTTGTGAATAATGGAGGATGTATTTTTAAATCTATCGATGCAGGGAATACATGGGAGCTAAAAGCTTATTTTAGGGCACTTCTAAAAACTGCAATATTCTCTGCGAACGTTGCGTATTCTTTGCGTTCTCTGCGTTAAATTTTTATAAAAGATAGTTTTTAGAAGTGCCCTTTAATAATTTAAGGTTATCTCAAATAAATTTCATAAATAGTACAACCGGATTTGTTTACCCAAATTCAAGTAATACTCTCATTTCTACAAATGATGGTGGAAATAGCTGGCAACAGCAAGAGCTAACTATAACAGATGCCAAAGCAATTTTACCAGTTAGCGAGGCAATAATGCTTAAGGCAACCTATGATGGAAATATATTAAGGTTAGATAATTTTTATAATAAGTGGGACACAACTTATTACTAAGCCAGAAGGCTGCCAGCCAAATGATGTAAAAATCCTTGGACCAAATGTTTTTGGAGAATATAGGGCATTAGAGTGTGGTAGAAGTGGCGTATTAATGGAATACGATTTCAACGGAACGGGGGAAATTACGTATTCAAGTGTATTAGCTTCATATACTAAAAAGAGTTTAAATGATATTAGCGTATGTGTTAAAGATGGCTTCCCGTATGTTTGAATAGCTGGCGAAGGTTTTACAATATTATACAGACAATACGAAAAAATTATTACTGCAGTAAAAGATAAGGAAATAGTATCTAACCAATTTGATCTTCAACAAAACTTTCTTAATCCATTTAATCCATCAACTGAAATAATATATCAAATACCAAAACCAGGACTAGTGCAATTAAAAATTTATGATATTCTTGGCAGAGAGATAGTTACACTAGTGAATGAGGTACAGACATCAGGAGTACATAAAAAGATTATGCATGGAGAGTCGTGGCCAAGCGGGATATATTTTTATAGATTAAAAGCGGGTGATTTTATTTCAACAAAGAAAATGGTTTTATTAAAATGACTAGCCTAGTTTAATATGAATTGAGTTTGGGAAGGTGATGGGTTTGCGATTGCGATTGCCTTTGCGGAATAGGATGGTGTTAATGGCTGATTCGGATAGAAGGTATTCTTGAGATAGTTTATATGCTGAATTACCAAGGGATAGTTTGTTTCGTAATGATCGGTAATGGTTCTTAATTATAAAATTGCGAAGGGCAATTTGGTCCATCAAGCTGTAGGATTTGATTTGTTGAAAGCAGGGGGTTTCCAAAAGTTCATCAACATTTAGAATATATGGATTCCTGCTTTCGCGCATAGGCGTCAACTTAAGAATCTGTTATATTACAATATTGAGGATAATATTATAATAGAATAGCGTAAATACTGGGGAATTTGTTAATCCTCTACGAGGATTTGCCACTGTAGAATAAACCTTTTCCTACAATAATTTGACCTCTACGAGGTCTAAAAACATCGTGGATGTTTGATTATTGTAGAAACAAATTAATCCAACAAATAAACTATCCTCGTAGAGGATAAATAAATACTCAAATAGCTTTTTCTGTTTACGCTCCATTACGTAAAATTTTTTAATCCCGCAAACGGAGCAGACTACTTTTATTTGAGGTCGTTCGGGGGAGGAGATACTATAAAAAGAAAATGGAAATAGGTTTTCTATTTTAATTGGTCTTGCTGGTAGGTGAGATATTTAATGATCAATAAGTGTAATTAAGCTATACATGGGATTTCTCCTCCCTTCGGTCGTCGAAATGACAACTTTATTTTGGGATTTCTCCCTCCTTCGGTTGTCGAAATGACAACTTTATTTTTGGGATTTCTTCGAACAAGGGAGCAGCGTCAGATGGAATTGTGTAATTGTGGGATATTACCGAAAATTTAATTATTTCACTTAGTTTTGGATAGGAATCATTAGAATTATTCTTAAATTAAAATTGATAACTAAAGCTTCAAATTTTAATTTTGAACAGTTATGTTAAAAGTTGGAGTGACTTAAAGATTTATGCTTTCTACTTTTCCATTTTTCATTATCTTTGAATGTCAAATTTCAAAATAAAATAAAATTAGAGGTTAAGTTTGAAAACATTATTGTGCTCGTTTTGGGTTGTATTATTTTTATCGTTTACTTCTTTTGCGCAGGATAGTCTTGCCGTAAAGGATACTATTACAACTGCAAGCGGATTAAAATATATTGTAATTACCAAAGGAACCGGTGAAAAAGCTGAAGCGGGTAAACAGGTTGAGGTTAATTACACAGGTTATCTTACAGACGGAAACATTTTTGATTCCTCTATAAAAAGAGGCGTTCCGTTCGACTTTATACTTGGTGAAGGAAAAGTAATTCGGGGATGGGATGAAGGTATCGCCTTAATGCACACCGGCGATAAATTTAGATTTATAATCCCTCCTCAGCTTGCTTATGGTGAAAGAGGAGCAGGCGGTGTTATTCCTCCAAACGCTACCCTTATATTTGATGTCGAACTTTTAAGTGTTAATACTCCGAAGCCTTCGATAGCAGACACTCTGCTGGAGACTATTTTTGACCAAGGTATGGATGCCGCTGTTAAACAATACCATCATTTATATCAAACAAAAAAAGACCAATTTAATTTCAACGAAGGTGAACTAAACAATCTAGGATTGAGATTACTTTCAGCTAAGATGGGTAAACAAGCAATTGAAATTTTCAAGCTTAACGCCGAATCCTACCCCAACTCGTCTAATGCTTACAATAGTTTAGCTGAATCTTATTTTCTTGACGGTGATAAAGACTTAGCTCTGCAAAATTTTGAAAAGTCAGCTAAGCTAAATCCTAAAAATTCTTATGCGACCTTGATGATCCAGAAATTAAAAGCTGCTGGTCAGGAGAATAAAAAATAATTATATCTATCCAAAATAAGATTTTAGATGTTGTCCCTATGGGACGTTTAAGGCTTATGGAGTAATTTTATCTTATAATAGAGTCGAACAAAACCTCCGAGGTTTAGGAAAACCTCGGAGGTTAACTTCAGAGGGGACTAGAATATGCACATAGTGCATAATTTCGCAGGTCATTATAAGCTCTAAAATTATTTTGGACAGAAATGAAAATAATAGAAGGTAGTATGTCTTTAATTGAACCAGATTCATATTTCTCTATCAAATTTGAAAATGATAAATTTATTTTTATCGATCAGACAAAGCTTCCTTTAAATGAAGTCTATGTAGAAACTGATGATTATGAAAGGATTGCTGAAGCAATAGAAAGGCTTGAAGTAAGAGGGGCTCCGGCAATCGGTATTTCGGCAGCATATGGGTTAGCGCTTTCGCTCAAAAATTTATCTACCGTAAATCCTGCTGAAAGATTTTCTTTAGCTTATAAACGGTTGGAAAAAACAAGACCTACGGCAGTAAATTTATTTTATGCCTTGCAAGAAATGAAAAAAGTCTTTCAGAGCCATATAGGATCGCAAAATTTATATCAAGTAGTCTTATCTAAAGCAAAAGAAATTCATCAGAATGATATCAATTTTTGTGAAAGGATAGGTGAGAACGGTTCTAAATTATTTTTGAAAAAATCTAACGTACTTACGCATTGTAACACGGGGAAGTTTGCTACCGGTGGGAATGGCACTGCTTTCAATGTTATCAAAAAGGCATTTGAAATAGGATTGGTAAATTTTGTTTATGCGGACGAAACCCGTCCACTACTGCAAGGTTCAAGATTAACAGCGTTTGAGCTTGAGAAAAACGGGATACCTTTTGCCATTCAAACTGATTCAATGGCTGCCGTTCTTATGCAGCAGGGAAAAGTTGACCTGGTTATAACAGGAGCCGATAGAATTGCTCTTAATGGTGATTCGGCTAATAAAATCGGAACTTATAATCTTGCTGTGCTCTGCAATTATCATAATATTCCTTTTTACATCGCTGCACCAACCACTACAATTGACCGAACTATTCCTACCGGAGCTGATATTCAAATTGAATTCAGAAATAAAACTGAGATCATTAATTTTAATGGATTACCTGTAACTCGCACAAGTTATGAGACCTTTTCACCAGCTTTTGATGTGACTCCTTCTCATTTAATTTCAGGGATCATAACAGAAGAAACGGTACATCTTTTTCCATACAATTTTCTTTAATGAGCGAAATAATAAAAACCGAAGCCGTAGTTTTAAGCAAACTAAACTACGGTGATACAAGTTATATCATTTCTCTTTATACAAAAGAGTTGGGGAAAATTTCTGCAATCGTCAAAGGAGCAAGAAGCCCTAAATCTAAATTGGGGTTAATAACCGATCCGGTAAATCATCTTCAAGTAGTACTCTATAAAAAAGATACACGTGAACTTCAAATAATTTCAAGTGCAGATTTGCTTTCAAATTTTACGGAGCTGAAGAGTGATTTTGACAAGCTCAAATATTCTCAGGCGATTATTGAGCTCGTAAAAAAATTAACCGCTGAACATGAAACCAACTCAAGGCTCTTTCATGGAATTGTTAGAATCCTGGAGCTATTAGATTCATCGGATGAAAAACCGAATATTTTGTTCGGGAGGTTTTTTATTTTTTTCATTGAAGAACTGGGATATGAAATATCCCTGGAAAGATGTTCAATATGCGGTAGATCAATTGAACCCGATGCAGGGGTTTCATTTAATTTTGGGACGGGTATTTTGTGTCACGTCTGCAGGAAAGAAAAAGCGGAATCTTATATATTTACACCGGAACTTTTTAACTACCTGTATTGTCTAAAAAGCAGAAAAAAAATTGAAGTGAAAGAAAAACTTGCGGATAAAGCAATTTCATTCCTGGAAAATTATTTAAGGTATCATGTTCCTGATTTCAAAGGAATACAATCATTACAAATTTATAATTAAGAGGTTAATTGAAGATTTTTACCAATGCAATAATGCAGAGTTAATAATTAAAAAATTTAAACGGAGAAAATAAAATGAAATCTAAAAGCTTTTGGAGTGCAATTGCTTTGATAGCTGTGGGGATTGTATTCGGTGCAATCTTAGTGTCCGGATTTAGTTTAGTGCGACCAAGTTATGCCGATATAAGTCTTGGAGCTCCTAATGCACCAGTAAATCTTGACGCCGATGCTTCGTCATTCAGTAAAGCATTTATTGAAGTAGCAAAAAATGTAACTCCTGAAATTGTCCAAATAACCGTTGTTGCTAAGGCGGAACAAAATCCACATGGAAATTTCTTTTTCTTTCCTTTCCAGAATATGCCTAAAGAAGAAGAGGGTTCGGGAAGTGGAATTATAATATCCCCGGACGGATACATTGTAACAAACAATCACGTTGTTAAAAATGCGACTTCGGTTAAGGTAACTCTATCTGATAAGAGAAATTATACAGCAAAAGTTGTTGGCACAGATCCTTTGACAGATTTAGCTGTTATAAAGATAGATGCTCATAATTTGCCGGCAGCTTACCTCGGTGATTCGGACAATCTCAAAGTCGGACAATGGGTAATGGCTATCGGAAATCCATTAATGTTAACCTCAACAGTCACTGCCGGTATTGTCAGTGCGCTTGGCAGAGGACGATTAGGTTTAATAAATAATAAATATGGTGTAGAAGATTACATCCAAACAGATGCTGTAATTAATCCTGGCAACAGCGGTGGTGCCCTGGTAGATCTTTCAGGTGCAGTCATTGGTGTGAATTCTGCTATCGCAACAAGCGGGACCGATAGCTTTATCGGTTATGGTTTTGCTATCCCTATCAATATTGTTAAATCTGTCGCAAAAGATTTAATAGCACATGGAAAAGTTGACAGGGGCTATATTGGCGTAGAAATTGGCGATGTTGACGATGCAATGGCTAAGTCTTTAGGAATGGATAAACCACAGGGCGTCATTATACAAGGAATTGTTCCCGGCGGAGCCGCTTCTAAGGTAGACATTAAACCAGGCGACGTAATCTTAAAGATCGATGGGAAAGATGTTGACAAAGCTAATGATCTTCAAAGTATTATTGCTTCAAAAACTGCCGGAACGACTGTCCATCTTTCTCTTTTCCGTGACGGAAAAGACATTGAAAGAGACGTTGTCTTAAAAGAAAAAGATGAGGAAAGCAGCAACAAACCGGCATCGGATAATAATACTTCGAGCAATGATAATGAAAAGAAATCGGTAACAAAACTTGATAACGTTGGACTAACCGTTAGAGATTTAACTTCGCAGGAAAAAACCGATTATAAAATCGGCAATGGAGTAATGATTACTAATGTAGATCAATACGGCGCTGCGCAAGATCAAGGACTTTTCCAGGGAGTTGTAATTGTGGAAGCGAATAGAGAAAAAGTCAATGACGCCAAGCAATTCAAAAAAATATTAGATAGTAAAAAAGGTTCTGCTGTATTGCTAAAGGTTGTGGATTCCAAAGGCAATAGTCGTTTTGTCGGATTAGACATCCCCAAATAATCCTGAATAAATAATTCCCAAAAACGCCCGGTTATTCGGGCGTTTTTTTTATATTTGCATTAAAATAATTTTAGGTAAATTCATGATAAGATTTCTTACCGCGGGTGAATCACACGGAAAAGCTTTAACAACAATCGTTGAAGGATTCCCTTCCAAC
>JAJYOQ010000184.1 GCA_021796135.1 Bacteroidota bacterium | reverse complement strand
ATAACTTCGGCTATTTTTGTGTAATCATCTTCTGACTGAAGGGATGCACCGATGCCTTCTAATGACCTGCTCATATCAATTTTAAAGTTTTCTGAAGTTGCAGGTGAAAAATAATCTGTATGCGGGTCAATAGATTCAGTAAAGGAATTTTCAAATAGCTGAAAAACATCTTCGCTTTGTGTCTGCATTACACTGCGCCTTACATTTTCATAACGTTTGGTTAAAAGACTTTGAATGTCAGACCATTTCTTACCGGTTAATAATAAATTTAAAGCATCATTCTTTACTTTTTTGCGCCAAAGTTCGTTAAGCTCTGTAGTATCTTTTGCCCAGGGCGCTTTATCTCTATCTAACTGCAGTGATTCTTTTTTATTGAAATCAAATTCCTTCTTCAATAATCCTTCTGCGTAATCAAGTCTTTCATTTACCCGCTGACGGAATACGTTAAAAATTTTGTAAGCAGGGAGTAGGTTGCCGTCTTTTATGTCATCATCAAGTTGGAATCTGTACTTATCAAAATTATCGATATCGGAAGCAAGGAAATAGCTTCTATTGTAATCAATAGATTTTAAATACCGGTTGAAAATTACATTTGACAGGGAATCATCTAATCTAAATTTACTATAATGATACCTGGTCAATATTGTATTTATTATTTCATCTTCGCTTGAAAGATATTTAGCCGGCTCAATAACTTTTGAAGTGTCCTGCGAAATCGGAGGGTCGTTCTTAAAGTAAAATGTTCGCGCTAAAAAAATATTTGCAGCAAGTAAAATTATTGCTATTGCAAGGATCTTCTTCATAAGTTTTCTCGAAGGTTTCTTCATTAAGTTATTGATTGTTGATTATAAAATGTATCTGAATTTTTTATATTATTAACTCAAGTTACGCAAAAATATCTTTTTGAAATAACCCAAAATTCGAAAAAATTGGTCAATTCCATTTCTCCATTGTTCCACCACCCCATTACTGTTGCCCCACTACCTCAGCTTAGATGCAAAATCATAAACTTCTTTTGCATGTTTCTCTATATTAGTGACATTAATAATCTTTCTGATTATTCCGTTTTTATCTACGATAAATGTTACCCTGTTGTCGTATCCGCCTTTTCCATAAACACCATAAGACTTAGATACTTTTGTGCTTGCATCGGAAAGCAATGGGAAATTTAGATTGTTGTCTTTAATAAATTTTTTTATTTCTGGTTTAGTATCAACACTTATTCCAAGTACCTGAATTTTTTCTTTTTGGAATTTTCCCCAATCGTCTCTGATTCCGCATGCCTCTTTTGTACACCCAGCTGTACCTGCCTTGGGATAAAAGTAAACAATCACTGGCATTTTACCCTTGTAAGAAGATAAAGTGTAAGATTTACCGTATGAATCTTCCAACTTAAAATTCGGTGCTTTCATCCCGATTTTCAATTCCTTCGGTTTTTCTGCGAAAACAAAAGACGAAATGGATACAAACAAAACAAAAACATAAAACAAGCTTTTAGTTCTCATTATGGTTCTCCTAAATATTTTTTATTAATTCAAGTTACGTAAAAAGAGCCTTTCGGAATGATGGGATAATGAAATATTGAAGAAAATCGCTCAACTCCAAAACTCCATTACTCCACCATTCCCATTCTCTTACAAGTCTAAATATAAATCTATAAGCCTTCTCTAAATGTTATTTTCAACACTTCTGGCAAAAATATAATCTACGTTGTCTAACATCTTATTGTAATCAAAAACTTCTTTGATTTCCTTTTCGGTAAGGTATTTACGTGCTTCACCTGAACTTATAAGTTCACTTTCTAAATCTTTTGTTTGATCAGCCCAAACATCCATGGCTGATGTTTGAACAATTTTGTATGCATCTTCACGTGAAGCCCCTTTACTTACTAATTTAAGTAAGACAGTTTGAGAAAATATAAGTCCTCTAGTGAGATTCAGATTTTTAATCATGTTTTTTGGATAAACTAACAGATTTTTTATCAACTGTGTCGCAAGATCAAGCATATAATCTAGGGCGATGCAGCTATCCGGCACTATGATTCGTTCTACTGAAGAGTGGGAAATATCTCTTTCATGCCAAAGAGCCACGTCTTCAATAGCAGCCGTAGCATTACCGCGAAGCACTCGGGATAGCCCAGCAATCCGCTCACTTACAATAGGATTTCTTTTGTGCGGCATAGCAGAAGAACCCTTTTGCCCTTTTGAAAAATATTCTTCAGCTTCTAAAACTTCGGTCCTTTGAAGATGCCTTATTTCTAACGCAATTTTTTCCAAAGAAGCACCGACGATTGCCAGTGTAGTTATAAACTCTGCATGCCTATCCCTTTGTATAATTTGAGTCGAAACAGGCGCGGGTTTTAATCCTAACTTCTTACAAACATATTCTTCCACTTTGGGAGAGAGGTGTTCAAAAGTTCCGACAGCTCCCGAAATTTGCCCGACGCTGATCGTATCAATTGCATTTTCTAACCGCTTAATATTTCTTTTAGCTTCTTCGTACCAAAGTGCAAACTTTAAGCCCATGGTTGTTGGTTCGGCATGTATACCGTGTGACCGCCCTACGCAAATTGTATTTTTATGTTCGATAGCTTTTTCTTTTAATGCGGCTTTCAGATCATTTAGCCTTTTCAATAACTGCTCACCTGCTGCCTTCATCTGAAGTGACAGTGTTGTATCTAAAATATCGGACGAGGTCATTCCGTAATGGATGTGCCGCGATTCAGGGCCGACATACTCTGCAACATTAGTTAAAAATGCAATTACATCGTGCTTTGTTGTTTCTTCTATTTCAAGAACTTTTTTAATATCGAAATTTGCTTTTTGTTTTATTACTTCAACATCTGCCTTCGGTATTTCTCCAAGCTCGCTTCTTGCTTCACAAGCAAGTATTTCTATTTGAAGCCAGGTGCGATACTTAAATTCGTCCTGCCAAATTTTCCCCATCGCCGGAAGTGTGTATCTCTCAATCATTAATGGTTTTCTCCAGATTCATTTGTTTAGTAATTTCTTTGTTTTCCCGAAGTAATTTTAACGTAATTGTTTGACCGCTTCTAAATTGTTTGAATACACCGACCAATGTTTGGTCATCAATTATTTTGTAATCGTTTACTTGAAGAATTATATCCCCGGATTTTATTCCCGCCATACTTGCCGGAGAATTTGGAATAACTTCAGTTACAATAACGCCCCTTACCGAAGGTAGTTTATAATATTTTGCTATACCTTCGTCAACCGTTTGAATCTTTAATCCTATGTTAAAGTTTCTATCTATCTTTCCATACTCCTTTAACTCTGTAATTACTTTTTTAATTCTATTGATTGGGATAGCAAAGCCCAGTCCAATATTGCCTTGAACACCATCAGCAGTATAAATTAGAGTATTCATACCTATAACTTCACCGAGACTATTAGCAAGAGGTCCACCGCTATTACCGCCGTTTATAGCCGCATCCGTTTGAAGCATATTTAAATAATAACGGTTATTTATCGGTTCCAAATTCATTCCGGTTGAACTAATGACACCTACCGTAACTGTAGGTTTGTCATTTACATTAAAAAGCCCGAAGGGGTTTCCGAAAGCAATAACCCATTCTCCGATCATTACGCCATCTGAATTTCCTAGTGTAACATAAGGAAGATTATGCCCCTCAATTTTAAGAAGGCATATATCTGTAGCATGATCTGTTCCTATTAGCTTTGCTTTATATTCTTTGCCGTTTGTCAAGGTAACTGTAATTTCTGAAGCATTTCCCGCTACATGGTCATTAGTGACAATATATCCGTCCGGTGAAATTAGAAAACCTGAACCAAGCTCTTTTACTTTTTGATTGTATGTACCTTGATTGCCAAAAAATTGTTGAAAAAATGGATCATTAAAAAAATTACTGAAGGGGGATGAGTATTGTTGTATTTCGGTAACATTTATTCCAACTACGGCGGGACTAACTTTCTGAACGGTTTCTGTAATTGCCGTCTTTCTAGAGCTGTCAATACTGTTGCTATTGTAAGGTACTATCGAAGCATTTCCCTTTGCTTCGTAATAGAGGGGTGTTTTTGTCTGGGCCTTAAATTTAAGCGGGCTGATTAGAATGACTAATCCGGTTAAAAACATTATAATTTTTTTATTTTTAATCATTATTCTTCCTTTTGAAATCAGTTTTTTTTAGAATATACTTTGTTTTGAGTGATTAGACTTTGCAAGGGCTCAAAATGTTTTATCAGTATAATTAGAAGAATTGCAGGAGCAAAAATATTAAATGTCGAAAATGAATCCGGTCTTGGAAAGGTAAACCTAAAAAAGAATCTTGAAAATGAAAAAATAAATATCATGGAAAAGACAGTCGCAAATATATTTGAAATGATTATCTCACGTTTAACCAAATAAAACAAAACCCAAATTGCAACCCACAGAAAGACCAATAAAGGGGAAAGCAAAAGAAGCCCGCCCGCAGCTGTAGCCAAGCCTCTGCCGCCTTTAAAAGAAATCCAAGGGCTATAGCAATGCCCAACCACCGCAAATAAAAGAGCTATCGAGGGAAATATAAAATTTAAATGGAAAATTAAAATCATTAAATACACACTTAATAATCCCTTTAAAGCATCTACCAAAAAAATAAATAAACCGAGAGACTTAGAATTTGTTATCTCAAAAGCATTCATAGCTCCGACGTTTCCAGTACCCGTCTTTGTAATGTCAATACTTTTGGCTCTCTTCAAAAATATATAAGCGGAAGGGAATGATCCTAGAATATATCCCACCGCTGCAGATAAAATGTATAGCATTTATAAACTAAAATTGTTTTATTAAACAAATTTACTAAAAATTAAGTATTATGAATAACCGGGCTCTTTCCCATCACAACTAATATATGACAAGTCCTTACGAGAATGCGATACTGATATATAGAATTGCCGTTTATCCGCAATGGCGGATTGTTTTTTATGTCAAGATATTTGAAATGATGATTTTCCATATCCCATTGCGGCTTGCTGCGCTAAGCTTTGTCGCCTATAAGATGGAATCAAATTGGAAAAGTGCGCCATTCGGCAAAAGTAATTTGCCAGTCCTCAAAAATTTTATACAAAACACTTGACATTATCAAAATCAATACTTACATTCTGAAAGATTAAAAAAGGAGGCTTCGATGAAACGTGTAAAACGTTTTTTGATGCTTGTTGTACTCATAGCTCCTTCTAGTTTAATTGCACAGGAGAGTCCCAAGCAACAAGTTCTTCCTGATATTACAAGTATTAATGTACATTCCCTTGGTCCGCAGAGAATCAGTAGTCTCCCCCCAGTTCCCGTTCCGGTTGATAACCCACAAACGAGCATGAAGGTACAGCTTGGCAAACAGCTTTACTTTGATACCCGTTTATCAAAGGACAATACGGTTAGCTGCCAGACGTGCCATAGCCCATCCATGGGCTGGTCAGATGCAGGTCCGACAAGCACCGGTATTAATGGACAAAAAGGGACCCGCAGAGCCCCACCTGTTTCAAACGCCGCCTATAACCCTCTGCAATTCTGGGATGGAAGAGCCGCTAGTCTTGAAGATCAGGCAGAAGGCCCTATGCAGAATCCGGTGGAGATGGGCAATACGCTCGATAATGTGGTTAAGACGCTTAACAGCGTTCCCGGTTACGTCGAAGAGTTTAAGCAGGTGTTTTGGGCAACGCCTATCACTATCGATCAGGTTATCAAAGCTATTGCTGCATTTGAGCGCATTGTTATAACAACAGATTCGCCATTCGATAGATACATCGGAGGTGATAGGAAGGCTCTTTCACCACTTGAAAAACAGGGTATGGCAATCTTCAACGGCAAAGGACACTGCACTTCATGTCACTGGGGACCTAACTTCAGTGATGGTAGATTCCATAATCTTGGCGCCGTGCAAACAGGACCTTTAAATGTTGATAATGGCAGATACGATGTAACACATAATCCCAAAGATATGAGTGCATTTAAAACACCAACTGTAAGGGATGCAGGACTGCGTCCACCTTATATGCATGACGGTTCGGAAAAGACACTTGAGAGCGTAGTTGATTTCTATAACAAAGGTGGAGGCGATAATGATTCCAATCTTGATCCCTTGATCGTGCCACTTGGATTGTCGAAGGAAGAGGTCAAGGCTTTGGTCGCATTTATGAGTGTTGCATTAACAAGTAGCAATCCGGAAGTCGCTCATTTAAAACCGGTCCATACTTCTGAGTTGCCTAAATAAGGAGGCTACCATGAAAAAACTTTATATCTTAATATTATCGCTCATAGCTCTATCTTTTCTGATGCCGGATACGATTTATGCCATACCGGCGTTTGCACGAAAATATGGATTTACTTGCACAATGTGTCACACAGCGTATCCAAAGTTAAATGACTTTGGTCAGAGGTTCAGAGACAATGGCTATCAAATCCCCGGACAAGAAGGTTCCGAGAAAAATGTTCTTGAAATACCTCCGCCTATATCTTTAAGAACATCAACGGGACTTTCTATATATGATTCAAAACAGGGTACTACTTCAGGCTTTAATGTCTACGGGCTTGATCTGCTTGCAGCGGGTGTGCTTCACAAAAACATATCATTCTTAATCGTCTATACCCCAAGAATTGATGTGCCTGCAGCGAATTATACAGGTGCCAACCCATCCCAGCCGGGTTCAATGGAGTCCGCAAATATAGTATTCAGCAACATCATACAGGATGCTTTCAACCTGAGAATAGGCAGATTTGAACCTGCTCCTCAGGTGTTCAGTTCCCACCGCTCATTCTACATCATGGAGCCCTATGAAGTTTATTCTTTCATGACACCTGCAAACAGCTTTGTGTTTGCTGATAATCAAATCGGCGTTGAGGCAACAGGGCATTTCAAGAACGGCTTTAAATATGGAGTCGGTATTGTTAACGGCAACGGCGGCAATCCCGATAACAGCAACTATAAAGATGTATACCTTAACCTTATTCAAGTAATTGGTAAAGGTGATGGACAAAGTGCCGGGCAGAGGGTAGGCCTCTTTGGTTACTATGGATGGCAGCCCACTGTTTTGCCGGGAACTGTTGTTGCACCAACAGGCGAAACAAATGGCGGGGGCAACAAACCGTTTTACAGGCTCGGCGGCGATGTGAGCTTGAATTGGTCAACATTGAATCTCGAAATGCTTCTCATGCAGGGTAATGATGATAAGGCTCTCAACACATTGGTCCCCTCAACAGATTATCGATATTCGGGTGGGTTTGTAGAGGTTGATTGGGCAGCATTGATGAATAATAGACTTATAGCCTCTGTGCTTTACAACTGGGTTTCTCCGCCATCCTATGACAACGGAAGGGCTATCAAAGCATACTCCCTGCTTGTGAGGCATTATCTTGGAGACTGGACAGCGTTCAATGTCGTACTACATGGAGAGTATACTTATAGGGAAATAGGAACCACAAACCCAATCAAGGATAATCTTTTTACGATACTTGTTGACTTTGACTTTTAACGTGAGAATTCCCTGTAGTGTGATGACAAATAGAGAGAACCCCCCAAAGCCGAAACCTGCAATGAATCCGTGAATGATTGTCCACTTGGCAGGCAGCGGCAGTGATAAGTTGTACACAGCTCTGCTTCAATTCATGTTGACTTGGTTATGAAACGCTTTACCAACTAACATGTAAAATCACCTGAGATTGTGCAATGGGAATAATTATACTTCCGAATGTGTTTCGCCCTCCTTAGCATTTGATGCGTGGGCAATAAGTCCGGATTCATCAAGCGCTTCATATACTAAATCTACTGCGATGCTAAACGCAGGCATC
>JAJYOQ010000183.1 GCA_021796135.1 Bacteroidota bacterium | reverse complement strand
CTGTAAATTCATTACAGGAATCCAAAACATAAGTTAACAAACTAATCTTATCATCATTAGCTTTTTTATAAAGTTTTAATCCTTTAACTTTGTAAATAAAATTAGAACTAACAATGATACCCCTATATTCAACCCGACAAATTCGTGAAGTTGATAATTATGCTATAAATCAGCTTTATATTCCCGGAATTATATTAATGGAAAATGCAGCCATTCAAATTTTTAATCATTCGGTTAACAAATTTGAAGAGCTGCAATTACCCGTAAATAAAATAGGATTTGTTTGCGGAAAGGGCAATAACGGAGGAGACGGATTTGCCGCAGCCAGGCATTTTTCCAATAATGGTTTTAATGTAATTGTAATATATACCGGAAATGAAAAAGAGTTTTCGGCTGATGCTGCATTTAATTTTAATATTTTAAAGAATTTATCCGCTGAAAACAAGAAAATTAAATTAGTTAAATACTCAAAAGTTAAGGATCTTAATCCTCTATATAAATGTGATGTAGTTTTTGATGCAATTCTTGGGACGGGTTCAACCGGAAGTTTAAGACTTCCCTACTCAGAAATAATTAATAGCCTTAATAAAATTAATTGCTATAAAATTGCTATTGATATTCCGACAGGTTTAAATCCGGATACCGGTTACGGAGAAGAAATCTTTCGGTCTGACTTCACAATTTCTTTAGCTGAATTTAAGAAAGGACTATTTTTCGGAAGCGGAAAATTAAACAGCGGAGAGACAGTAATAGGAAATATTGGAATAAACGATGATTATTTCAACCGACTTTCAGTCAATGAATACTTAATCGAGCCAGAAGATGCATTAGAAAATTTGCCTAAGAAAAATAAAAACATAAATAAATATTCCTCAGGAAAAGTTTTTACAATTGCCGGATCGGCAAGTTTACCCGGTGCAGCTATACTCTCTTCCATTTCTACATTAAGGATTGGAGCCGGCGCCTCCGTGCTTTTCTTCCCAAAATCGGCAAAAAAGTTTATTCACAAAAGATTCCTTGAAATAGTAGTACAAGATTATCAAGATAATAATACAGGAATTTTAACTGAAGATAACTTAGAAGAAATAGGCAGCAGAATAGAATGGGCAGATGTTATTGCAATCGGTCCCGGTTTAGGCAGGAATGAAAGTACTCAGAATGCCGTTATTAAACTTATTAATAACAGAAATAATAAAAGGATGGTAATAGATGCAGATGCTATTTTTGCTATAAGCAAAGGAAGGTATAAAAATTTAGATCTACATAATTGTACTTTGACACCGCATCACGGCGAGTTTGCAAATTTGATAGGTATTTCCGTATCAGAATTGCAAAAAGATATTTTAAAACACGGGAAAGATTTTTCTCAAGGAACCGGAAGTTATTTGGTATTAAAAGGAGCGCCGACAATAATTTTCACACCTTCAGGAGACGCACTCATTAACACATCAGGAAATCCCGGGATGGCAAAATTCGGATCGGGAGACGTACTTACAGGAATCTTATCCGGATTAATTGCACAACAGAAATTAATTGAAAGTTCAGTAATCACCGGGGTTTATCTGCATAGTTTATCTGCCGATTTATTATTAAAGAATTTTACAGAATATTCTTATACAGCAGAAGATATCATCAATAATATTGCAAAAGCAATAAAATTCTTACGAAATTCGCTTGCTTAATTTTTTTGAATAATATGAAAAGGAATAAAAACATACTATCCAGAAAAGGATTCATAATTTTTTTACCAATATTTTTGACAATAATAAATCTTCTTTTCCTTTATTACTTGAAATATACAAACCAGGATCTGCCATTTAGTGATTTTAGGATTTCATATATTGGAAATTTAATTGATCTTTTCTTTTCAACAGTTTTAGTAATTGCATTAATAATTTTTTCATTCTATAAAAAAACAGTCCATAAGCATGGATTTATATTACCATATGCCATAGCAACAACCATTCTTCTTATTCTAGCTGCTTTAAGCGATAAGGTATCATTCCCGCTGCCGAATATTTATATACTTGATCATCCTTTAAGCAAAGTAATAACGGGATTTATATACTCAGCGTACCAATTTATGATTTTTTTCCAAATAATGATTATTTGGCAAATTATTTTTGGAGCAGTACAATTAATAAAACTTAGGGCATTTTTTAATTCCACATTATTAATTATCAGTTTAATAATATTTACTTTTTTATATATTCATTTAAATGTAATTCCCAAAAAATTATACCCAATAAAGAAGGGACAATTAAATGTAGCCGTAGTTCTGGGAGCTGCAGTATGGTCTCATAATTCAGTCAGTCCAAGCCATGCTGCAAGAATAGACAAAGCTGTTGAGCTTTATAAAGAAGGGATTGTTAATAAGATACTGCTTACAGGCGGGAACACACCCGGCAAATTAAGTGAAGCGGAAGTAGCTTTTGATTATATTAAACCTCAAAAAATCAATCCGGATAATATTTGGATGGAGAAGCATACGTCATCAACAATTGAGCAAGTAAAATATATCAAAGACAGTTTATTGACAAAATATAATATCAGCCATATTTTAATAGTTTCAGACGGGTATCATTTGACAAGAGTAAAAGAGATATGCAGGTTTTATCATATTAAACCATATCTTGCAGCATCAGGGTTAAAGTTAAGCCTGGAGCATAAGCTTTTTTATAATTTAAGAGAGAGCATTGCCTTGTCTGTTTTTTGGCTTTTTGGGATTTAAAAAATATTTTTATCTGCCTATTTAAATGATAAATTTACTCCACGAAAACGAATTTCTGGGATTTTTAACTAAAAATGATAGAACATGTCAAAAAAATTTAAAAGACGATTAGTCCGAGAAAGAGTACTCCAAATTCTTTACGGGTATTCAATGAATAAAGAATCATTGGATATTTTAATTAATGCTACATTGGCAGATATAAAAGATAGTGCCGATAAAGAATTTGCACACGATCTTGTCAACCGTGTTTTGATTCACAAGGATGAGCTGGAAGTTATAATTAAGCATCGAGTAGATAATTGGGAATTAAACCGAATAGCAATAATCGATAAAATTCTTTTGCAGATGGCAATATGCGAATTATACTATTTCCCGGAAATTCCGCCGAAAGTATCAATTAATGAAGTAATAGAAGTTGCAAAACAATATAGTACAGCGGGAAGCGGCAAATTTATTAATGGTATTTTAGATGCAGTACTATCAGAGCTGAAAGATACCGGTAAACTGAATAAATCCGGCCGCGGACTGATGGAGGAAACTATAGTGAAGCCGGAAAATTAACAATAAAGTATGAGTAATAAATTTAGAATTTTTTCCTGGACACTTTTTGATTTTGCGCGAACTTCCTTTTCAGTAATTATAATAACAGTTATATATTCAAAGTATTTTTCAAGTTACGTTACCGGCGGTAAAGTATGGCTTTGGGGTTTAGCAGTAAGCATATCAATGATAATTACTGCTTTTCTAAGTCCTCCTCTCGGATCGATAGCAGATGCATCAAGAAATAGGAAGAGATTCCTACTTATCTTTACCGGCGTTACAATTATATGTACGGCTTTAATGTTTTTTGTAAAACAGGGCGACATACTTTTAGGTATAATACTTTTTATTATAGCCAACGTAGGATATGAAGGCGGAGCAGTATTCTATGACGCATTCCTCACAAATATTACTGAAGAAAAAAATTTTGGCAGAGTTTCAGGTTACGGTTTTGCAATGGGCTATGTAGGAGCCCTGGCAGTATTATTAATTATTAAATTACTATTACCTCCTTCAACTTCACCGGATTATTATTTTTATATTCGACTTTCTTTTGTTGTTGCCGCAGTTTTCTTTTTAGTTTTTGCGATACCTATGTTCTTTTTTATAAGCGAGCCAAAGATTTCAAATAAGATAAGAAAAGATCTGATAAAAACCGGAATAGCCAACAGTTTAGAAACTTTAAAGGCAATATTTATTCATAAAAAACATCCTCCAATTGCAAGATTTCTTTTGGCATTTTTCTTATATAACGATGCAATAATTACGATTATTGCCTTTGCTTCAATTTTCGCTTCCAGCTTATTAAAAATGACAGATGCACAAGTAATTTATTTTTTCATTATAGTTCAAAGCACAGCAATTTTTGGAGCTTTTATTTTTGGTATAATTTCAGATCATATCGGTCCAAAAAAAACAATCACTATAACTTTAATAATTTGGTTAATAGTTATAGCAGGAGCTTATATTGACACCACAATTACAGGATTTTATATTGTCGGATTATTGGCAGGTCTTTCGATTGGGTCTTCACAATCATGCAGCCGCAGCTTGATGGCATTATTAACGCCGGAATCCAGAGAAGCAGAGTTTTTTGGATTTTATGACGGACTATTCGGAAAATCTTCTGCTGTAATTGGTCCTCTAGTATATGGGATTGTAGCAGGAATTTCAAATCAAAGATTTGCAATACTTGCAATCGGGGTCTTTTTCCTTGCAGGCATTATAATTCTTCAGAAAGTGCAAGTCCCAATTTCATATATAAAGCAAAGTAACGAAAGAGCTTAGATTCAGCCAATTTTAATATCAGTCATTTTATTCGTTTATATTGAATTCAGGAGAATTTGGTCGAATTTCATTATACATTTTTTTTAGCGCATTATATGCAAATTGGCTCCCTCTTTGAGCTGCAAAGCGAAAATACTTAGCTGCGAGTCCATAATTAACTTCCACCGCTATTCCTTTTTCATAGCAATATCCTAATACTGCCTGAGCCAAGACAGATCCTTTATCGGAATATTTTTCCAGGTATTTAATATCAGCAGTTTTATCTTTATTTGTATCGTTTTTATATAAATTCATGATTGCCAGCTGAATCATCGCCTCAGTACTACCAAGGTTTTGCGAGTCTATTAAAATTTGTTCTGCCTTAGAAATATCTTTAGGGAATATTTTACCCGTATAATAATCAATTCCAAGTTCATTTAATGCGGGGATAAAATTAAGCGATGCAGATTTAGTCAGGAAATTTTCAGCTTGCTGAGGAGTAATTTGATTATCTATTTCAAGTGAAAAAAGTCCATACCAAACAAACATTGCCCTTGGGTCATTTTTCTGAATTAGTTCTTTTAGTCTTTGAAAATAATTTTCAGAATGAGTTTCTTTCCACAATAAAAATGGAGCCCTTGGTGAATCGAGCTTTGCAGCTCTAACATAATATTCCGATGAAAGAATCAAATCCCTTTTAAAATAATTACCTTCCTCGTATAATTTACCCAAAAGAGTCAATGCCTCAGGACTTCCGTTTTCAGCGAAGGACTTCAAGATCACTAACCCGCTATCTGTAAAATTAAAAGTGGAATCATTTTTAAATGAAATATTAAGAGCTTTAGCCAGACTATCATTTCCCTGATGAAGGATATCATCAATAATTATTCTGTCAGTAACCTGCTGCAAGGTATCTTTTAAGGTACTAAAGTCAATAAAAACTAAGCCGGTATTTGACGATAAAACATTACTATCGGGATTGTTAGAATTAAAATTATTATTTACGATATTAGCCGAGGTATCGGTTGTATCTATAGAAGAGGCGGGAATTCTTTTCAATAGTTCCTTAAGTGCATCATCAGCCGGGACAAATCCATACTTTGCGGATTTTTTAAGCCAAAAATATGATTTCGACCAATTCCTTTTGACAATTAGATTGTCAGTATAGCTCAAACCGACTATATATTCTGCCTGCGGCATATCATCTTTAGCCGCTTCGAGAAAATAGTCAAAAGCTTTAAAAGGATTCCACTCAACTCCCCAACCATTATTTAATAAGATGCCATAGTTAAAGCATGCACCTGTTAATTTTTGTTTAGCGGCTTTGCCTATCCAATAAGCTGCTTGAATTGTATCTTTGGGAAATCCTTCGCCTAATAAATAGCGAATTCCTAATTCATGTTCTGCCATGGCGTCACCCTCATTTGCATCCTGAATCAATTTAAAATGCTGCCAAAGCTGATAACTTAAATTTGGCCTATAAAAGACACTCGGATATAAACTCCAAGTGTTAGTTTTAAAAGCCAGACTTCTTGTAGTGTCTTGCCCCATTAATTGGATGGGTTTAAGAGAAAACAACAATATAAAAATGAATAAAAGAAAATTTATATTTTTATGCACTAAGATTCTTTCATTAATAAAAAGAATTAAAAATATATTTAATTACGTTTGTAAAATTATTCCTTTTGAATGACTAAAACCATAACCGAAGATAGGTATTGAATTTTTAAAATTCTTAATAATAAGCGGGAAAAATAAATGTTTTTAGTCAAATTCTAGTAATAAGACAAGAAAGGCAGAACATTGGGTTTAACTTAAAATTAAACTTTCTCAAATTAATTAATATTAATTTTATTTTACAACTTAATTTTATTGAATCCCACTTAAAATTCCACTAAATTTAAGCCCAAGAATTTTTTACCCTTCAACAAATATATGAATTAAGGTGCTTCACATGTCGACAATTTTTGATATTTTATCCAAGAAAATAATTGAATGGCGGAAAGAGGAAAGTTCGATTATTGAAAAAGGCGGAACTAAAGTTTTATCGGAAGTAACGGTGGCTCAGGCTTACGGAGGAATGAGAGGAGTCAGCTCAATTATATGCGATACATCAAGAGTTCCTCAGGATCAAGGTTTAATAATAAGAGAAATACCTCTAAAAGATTTATTAGATAAAACACCCGAAGAAATATTTTTCCTTCTTTTAACTTCTCAACTTCCAGGTTCAAATGACTTAAATGAATTTAGTGCTGAAATTAGAAAAAGAAAAAATGTTCCTCAATATGTTTGGGATGTTTTAAAAGCAATGCCTCATGATTCTCACCCAATGACTATGTTAAACACTGCTATCTTAGTTTTGCAAAAAGAGTCAATTTTTTCAAAACAATATGACAGCGGAATGAGAAAAGAAGATTACTGGAAAGCAACACTAGAAGACGGACTAAATATTGTGGCTAAATTACCTGCAATTGCTGCTGGTATATACAGAATGAGATTTAACAAAGGTGAGATTATAGCTCCGGATCCAGAAATGGATTTGACAAGTGATTACGTCCACATGCTGGGATTGGACAAAAGCAAACAAAATGAGTTTAAAGATTTAATGAGGATGTATTTAGTTGCGCATTCAGATCATGAAGGAGGCAATGTCAGCGCTTTGACAAATCTTACCATAAATTCAGCTTTATCAGATCTTTATTATTCGTTATCCGGAGGTTTCAACGGTCTAGCTGGTCCACTTCATGGATTGGCAAACCAGGAATGCCTCAAATGGATACTTGAAATAATGGAGAAATACGGAGAAACTCCTTCAATTGATCAGCTGAAAAATATTGTATGGGATACTTTAAAGGCGGGGAAAGTTATTCCAGGCTATGGTCATGCAGTTTTAAGAGTTACTGATCCTAGATTTGAAGGATTTTTGCAATTTGGGAAATCGCATTTTCCTAATGACCCAATTTTCTTAACTGTTTCAAGGTTATTTGACATAGTTCCAACCGAATTGAAAAAAGTTGAAAAGATAAAAAATCCTTGGCCAAATGTTGATGCTGCTTCAGGCTCAATGCTTTATTATTACGGTATAAAAGAATTTTCTTATTACACTGTTGTTTTTGCTGTTTCAAGAAGTTTAGGTTTAACGGCACAATCCGTGGTTAATAGAGCTATGAACGCTCCTTTAATCAGACCAAAATCAGTTACATCAAATTTTATTAAAAAATTTATCTCTTAGAAAGAGATTTAATTATAATGGTTTCAAGTATTCCGCTAACTCCG
>JAJYOQ010000182.1 GCA_021796135.1 Bacteroidota bacterium | reverse complement strand
TTACCCGCGGAACAACAGAATCAATCAACTTGATTGCAAATGTTTTAGACAGAGCGATATTAAAAGACGGAGACGAAATAATAATATCCGGAATGGAACACCATTCAAATATTGTCCCCTGGCAATTAGTACAGGATCATAAAAATATTAAACTAAGAGTCATTCCAATTGACGACAAAGGCGAAATTATTTTTGATGAATTTAAGAAACTTATAAATGAGAAGACAAAGCTTGTATCAATAGTTTATATATCGAATGCATTAGGCACAATTAATCCGGTTGAAAAGATTATTGAAGAAGCCCATCGCAACAAAATTCCGGTATTGTTAGACGCAGCTCAAGCGATTCAGCATATTGCAATTGATGTACAGAAATTGGATTGTGACTTCCTGGCATTTTCAGGACATAAGATTTACGGTCCTACAGGTATCGGAATTTTATACGGGAAAGAGCAGTTATTGGAATCATTCCCTCCATTTTTAGGAGGAGGAGACATGGTATCAAACGTTACATTTGAGAAAACCAGTTATAAGGAATTACCTTACAAATTTGAAGCAGGTACGTCTAATATAGCCGATGCTATCGGATTGGGAGCTGCAATTGATTATGTGTCAAAGATTGGATTAAGAGAAATTGCAAATTATGAAAATGAGATCCTGCAATATGCTACGAAATGTTTATCAGAAATTCCGGGATTGAAGATTATCGGACAGGCAAAGCATAAAAGCGGAGTCATTTCATTTGTATTTGATAACATTCATCCCCATGATGTAGGAACATTTTTAGATTTTGAAGGCATAGCTATAAGAACGGGACATCATTGCACGCAGCCCGTAATGGATAGATATAATATCCCCGCAACTTCAAGAGCATCTTTTGCAATGTATAATACAAAGGAAGAAGTTGACATACTGGTTAAAGGTGTAAAAAAATTAATTGAAGTTTTTAATTAGAAATTAGGATTGCATTAAATGGATTCGGAATTAAAAGAACTATATCAGCAGGTTATACTTGACCATAATAAAAACCCGCGTAATTTTCGGAAAATTGAAAATGCAAATCATTTTGCAGAAGGATATAACCCATTATGCGGCGATAAGATAAACGTATATGCAGAAGTTGAGGACGGAAAAATAATAGATATTTCTTTTCAGGGCTCCGGATGCGCAATTTCAAAAGCATCGGCATCCATAATGAGTTCAATGATGAAGGGACTGCCTATAGCAGAAGCCGAACGTTTATTTAACAATTTTTTAGATGTTATAACAGGTCGAGTAACAGAGAAAGAAGATCTTGAAGGAATTGGGAAGTTAGCCGTGTTTAGCGGAGTCAGAGATTTCCCTTCCCGCGTAAAATGTGCTAGTCTGGCATGGCACACTTTGGATTCAGCATTAAAAAAGGATTCTAAGACAATTTCAACGGAATAATCATGAGCGAAATAAATAAACAAGAATTAGAAGATAAAATAATTCATACTTTAAAGACATGCTATGATCCTGAAATACCGGTTGATGTATTTGAGCTTGGATTAATTTATGAGATAATGATTGATGAAGAAGCAAATGTAAATATAAAGATGACATTAACATCGCCGGCATGTCCGGTTGCAGGTTCATTACCGCCGGAAATTCAGGAAAAAGTAAAAATGATTCCTGAAATTAAAAGCGTAAACATAGAACTTGTTTGGAATCCGCCGTGGGATCGGGATATGATGTCAGAGTATGCAAAAGTTGAATTGGGAATGCTTTAAGGCATTAAGATATAAGTTTACAAATTATTAATCAAAAATATAAGGAGCTAAGTTATGTTTAATATTATTTCACGTCCCCCGATTTATGATCAAGATGCGGTACAGCCGATGAGGGATGAATTAATTGCTGTAGGGTTTGAAGAATTGCTTACACCAGAAGATGTTGATAAAGCGATAACCGTAAAAGACGACAAAGTTGTTTTAGTAATGATTAATTCCGTTTGCGGCTGCGCTGCAGGCAGTGCACGTCCGGGAGTTTCATTGGCATTACAGCATAGCAAAATCCCTGATAAATTATACACAGCATTTGCCGGGCAAGAAAGAGCTGCTGTTGACAGGGTAAGACAATTAATTGAAAATTATCCGCCGTCTTCACCGAGCATAGCAATTTTCAAAAACGGATCATTAATATATTTTATGCCCCGGCTGGCGATAGAAGGCAACAGTGCCGAATATATTGCAGACATTTTGATAGAAGCTTTTGATAAGTACTGTACAGCGCAAGGTCCATCCATCAGCCCTGAAAATTTTTCTAAAGTAATGTATGCAAAACAATGCGGATCAAAAATTCCATTATTCAAGGGATAAGATAAGAGAATTATAACGGATAAAATAAGAGTCAGATAATGAAATTCAGCACACAAGAAGAATTTGGTTTGAGGTGTTTGCTAAGAATCAGCAAATCAACTTCTCAAAACGGATTGACTATACCGGAAATCAGCCAGATGGAAGGTTTATCAACAGCAAATGTAGGTAAATTATTGAGAGCTTTACGAATCGGCGGCTTTATAGAAAGCACCAGAGGGCAGAACGGCGGTTATAAGTTATCAAGGAATGCAAATGAAATAATAGTCGGCGATGTTCTTTCAGTGCTTGGGGGAAAGCTGTTTGAATCGAGTTTCTGCGATATTCATTCAGGTACAGAAATGATTTGCACACACACAATTGACTGTTCAATTCGATCATTGTGGAGAACGATTCAATCATTATTAGACAGCGTGCTCAGCAAACTTACATTACAAGATTTAATCGGAAGCGAAGAAAAAGTTACTTTAATAGTATCAAACTTTGCCGATTCAACCGATTTTAATTCCAGAATAAATTAAATTAATTGCGGTTATTACTTCTTCTTATGAAGAGGAATGACCGCATTTTTATTTTTCTCCAAATATCCTTCCTCAATCAAGCTATCATTTGACTTATAAATTTTAATAGATACTTCGTTTGAATTAAAGAAGCCAGTCGATTCTATCTTTAAACCGTCTACAAGCTTGTTAAGTTTTACTTTTGCGTATAGCTTATTATCCGCGACAAGATCATTAGATAATTTTAATTTTGAATCAGGGATATTTGACAGCGCCCAATAGATTCCTTTTTTTGCATATTGAAATGCTTTATCAATATCATTTTCCATTTTTGATTGTGCCGGAGACGATAAAGCAGATGCTGCCAGGACGGATAATATAAATAAAAACTTCATCATAAATTCCTCTTTTAATTTCAGAAAGATTTCAAATCTTTATAACAATATAAACTAACTAATTAAAAACCTCAATGAAAAGAAAATACTGATATATCGACATTCTGACAAGAAGGATAATCAGGAATAATATTTAATAATGATTGAATTAATTTTTGATTTGGCTTGCCGCATTGTCTATTTTTGTAAGACATATTATTTATTCTACTAAAAAAGTCATGGAGTATAGAATTGAAAAATAAATTAGTTTTATTAAGGCACGGAGAAAGCACCTGGAATAAAGAGAATCGATTTACAGGATGGACAGATGTTGATTTATCCGAGCAAGGTATTAGTGAGGCAAAAAATGCCGGAGAATTATTAAAAAAAGAAGGATATGTTTTTGATCTTGCATTTACTTCAGTTTTGAAAAGAGCCATAAGAACTTTATGGCTGACACTAGATGGATTAGATTTAATGTGGATTCCGGTAGAAAGAGCATGGCAGTTAAATGAGAGGCATTACGGAGCGCTTCAAGGACTAAACAAAGCGGAGACAGCCGCAAAGTTCGGAGAAGAGCAAGTTAAAATTTGGAGAAGAAGCTACGACATCCAGCCGCCGGCATTAGATAAAAAAGATGAAAGATATCCGGGCAACGATCCAAGGTATAAGAATTTATCCGAAACTGAATTGCCGTTCACAGAATGTCTGAAAGACACTGTTAACAGAGTAGTTCCATTTTGGAATAAAAAAATAGCCCCTTCAATTAAAAATGGTCAAAAAATTATAATTGTTGCACACGGAAATAGTCTCAGAGCATTAGTAAAACACCTGGATAAAATTCCCGATAATGAAATTGTTGAATTAAATATTCCGACGGGAACACCATTGGTTTATGAATTAGATGATAATTTAAATGCATTAAATCACTACTATCTTGGTAATGCTGAGGAGATTGCGAGAAAAGCAAAAGAGGTAGCTAATCAAGCAAAAGCAAAGTAGGAAAAGACAAAGACAACAATAAAATTTAATTACTTAATTTCAATAAAATTAGACTTGATTTTAGGGAGTTAATTACCAATTTTTTCAAGGGCAAAAATTAAATTGCAGTTACTTTATAGAAAAAAAAATAGATGATTAAAAAAATAATCCTAGCCATTATACTTGCATGTATCCTGCAAATAGAAAGTAATGCGCAAGTAGTATGGGGAAAGTATGCAGGAGAGTTTTTATCAATGGGAGTCGGCGGACGAGCTTTAGGAATGGGAGGCGCATACGCAGCAGTTGCAAATGATGTAACAGCCGGTTATTATAATCCTGCTGCATTGGGGAGGATCTCTTACCCCGAGGTGACATTAATGCACGATGAAAGATTCGGCAACCTTGAAAATTATGACTATGCTGCAGTAGCCGTGCCATACAGTACCGATATGACTTTTGCATTAAGCATTATCCGTTTAGGTATAGACGGAATTCCGGATACACGAAATGCATTGATCGACCAGACAACCGGCACACCAATAACAGATATTAATAATCCAAATGCAAGATTAGATTATAATCAAATTCAGCAATTTAGCGATCAAGATTGGGCATTTTTTCTTTCTTTTGCTAAAAAATATTCCGAGAACTTTTTTTACGGAGCAAACGTAAAAATAATATACCGAAAAATTGCCGAGTATTATGCAACCGGAATCGGTTTTGATGTCGGGGCATGGTACACTCCATTTCAGAAATTTTCAGTAGGTGTTAATCTTCAGGATATTACAACGACATTAGTTGCGTGGAGTACAGGAAGGAATGAGCTCATATCACCCACAGCAAAAGTCGGAGGAGCATATCAAATTGCGTTTTTAGGAGGAACATTCACTCCTGCAATAGACGTTGACGTAAGATTTGAGAATAGGCAATTTGCCTCTGAATTTAATATAGGACCGGTAAGCTTTGACGGGCATGCAGGTATAGAATATAATTTTAAGAATATTGTTTCGGTAAGGGCAGGTTATAATGACATTCAGCAATTTACAATCGGAGCCGGAGTCAAACTACCTAAATTAAATATTGATTATTCATTTGCCAGATATAGTTCATCTCAAAATGATTTAGGGGACACGCATAGAATTTCATTAATGCTGACTTTAGAGGAGCCGAAATTTTTAAGGCACTAATAAGCCGGTAGTGTAATCTAGTTTTTCACTAGTTTTTTTATAGTATGAATGAGGCTTTCATTCTCAACCGGTTTATGGAGAAGAGAATCCGCACTTACTTCGTATAATTTATATATTTTACTTTCAATTGGATGAGCAATAAGGCAAATAACCGGAGTATTCTTGTGTTTATCGGAAGACTTGGCAGCAGCAATCATTTCAAGACCCTCATCCTCCCCTCTAACAGGAATATCAATTACGATCAAATCAAATTTTGACTGTTCAATGCTTTCATGAAAGCATTTCATATAATCGCAAAAAATAGTTTGGAAATGACCTTCAAAAAGAAGTGAATAAAATCTTTTTGATAAAGAATCATATTCGACAAATAGTAATTTTGGAATTTCCATTTCAATGTCCCATTATAAAAAGAAAAGAATCATTGACACTAATTATCAAGTCAATGATTCTTTATATCCCTGCCCTAGCGCAATTAATATCTAAACAAACATAAGGAATAGGCAGGTTAAAAAAATCAGTAAATTTACTGATTTTTAACTAAGTAGTTTTACGTAGATGATCTAAGTAATTTTACGTAGATTAGTTGCTATTAGCAATTAAATTAATCATTAAACCTTTTATGATTTAGCAGACCGTTTTCAAATGCGAACCGGGCGAGACCGCTGGAGGTTTTGATTTTTAATTTCTGCATGATGTTGGTTCTGTGTGTTTCGACAGTTCTGATGCTTAGATTTAATTTCCCGGCAATTTCACTTGTTGAAAGTCCTTCGGCAATAAAGCAGAGAATTTCGTTTTCTCTATGAGTAAGGAAGACTTTTTCTTTAAGTGATTCGCGGTTATAGTCTGTATTTTTGGAGATAATATTTTCTATTAATAGCTGGGTGAGTTCCTGAGCGAAGTATTTTTTGCCGGAAGCGACAGCAAGGATTGCTTCAATTAAAATATTTTTATTGACATCCTTATTTATTACGCCAGAAGCGCCATTTTTGACTGCACTAAGGACATAATCATCATTCTTGTATATAGTTAAGATGAGAATTTTAGCTTTGGGATACTTTTCTTTTATTAGCCTGGAGGCTTCAATTCCGGATATATCAGGCATTGAGATATCCATTAAAATGACATCCGGTTTTAATTTTGCATAGAGATTAATTACCTCCTTACCGGTACTAGATTCTCCGATTACTTTAATAGCAGGGACATTTTGCAATAAGCTTTTAATCCCCTGCCGAATCAATAAGTGGTCGTCTGCAATTAGGATTTTTACTTTAGGCATAAATTTGTCAGAGGTATTTCAATGTTAATTGAAGTTCCTGCTCCTTTACGGGAATCTATTGTAAGTTTTCCGTCAAATGGAATGATTCTTTCTTTAATATTATTCAATCCCATAGAGGATGTATTTTTGTTCATGTGAATTTTTTTAATGTCTAATCCTTTTCCATTATCTTCGACAATCAATCTAAGGAAATCCTCATGCTGAATCAACATAATTCCGAATTCTTCTGCTTTTGAATGTTTAAGGATATTGCTTAAGGATTCCTGAACAATTCTATATAGAGCTATCTCCAGGTCATGATTAAAGCTTTTATTGATGCAGGAGGAATGAAAGTTTCCTTTAATATTGGATTGTTTTGAGAACTCTTTTGATAATATTTCTAATGAAGTTACAAGACCCAAGTCATCCAAGCTTCTGGGGTTAAGATTATATAAGATATTTCTTAACTCATTAATTGACGATTGAATCATTAATTTTGAATCTGAGATAGATTGGAGAGTTTCAGAGTCGTTAATAAATTTTGTTTCGATATTATCCAGATGAAATTTAAGCGAAGCCAGTGACTGACCCAAGCCATCATGTAATTCACGAGAAATATTTTTCCTTTCATTTTCCTGAAGAGACTGGATTTTCAAAGAAAGGTCATGAATTAGGGTTTTTGAATTAATAAGTTCCGATTCGAGAGTAATTTGTTTAGTAATATTGATGAAATTAACCTGCGCAAAATGCATTTCCGGAAAACCGACGATAACGATTTCGAAAGTTTCATTTGAAAAAGGCAGTATAAATTTTTTAGGTTCTTGTGAGGCAATGATTTGTTTAAGCTTTACATCTTGTAGGTCTGAGAAGATTGAATAAAAGTCAGGATTTGTCAGGTTTAATTCTGACAAAAGATTCATTGCTGAGATATTAGCAAAGAGCATTTTCCCTTCGTAATTAAAATGGAAAACGGGACCGGGGAAAATATCTGCGATTATATCTTTGAATAGAGATCCTTCCCCAAAGGATTGAGAATATTTGACAAGATATGATTTATGGATATAAAGATATAGGAAACTTGCGGTTATAAGTAAAGCCGAACTAATAATAATAACTTGAAATTCAGAGTTCGCAGGATAAAAAATCGACACTTTATGCATCATAAATCAAAATCTTAGAACTGATATACACATTTAGATAGAGCTACTTTTTTGCATCCCAAAAATATTCATTTTTGAGGTAAAAAAAAATAAAAGATGAAAATATTT
>JAJYOQ010000181.1 GCA_021796135.1 Bacteroidota bacterium | reverse complement strand
TTAACTCATTAAAAAAAAGGAAAATAAAAATGGCTAGTAAAAAGAAATATGTTTATTTCTTTGGCAATAAAAGTGCTGAAGGAAAAGCAGAGATGAAGAATCTTTTAGGCGGCAAAGGCGCCAATCTTGCGGAAATGGTCAATATTGGCTTGCCTGTACCTGCGGGATTTACAATAACAACTGAAGTATGTACTTCCTATTATGAAAATAAAAGGAAATACCCAAAAGAATTGAAGGAGCAGGTCATATCAGCTTTAAAAAAAGTTGAAAACTCAATGGGAGCAAAATTCGGTGATCCTAATAATCCGCTCTTAGTATCCGTCAGAAGCGGCGCCAGAGCCTCAATGCCGGGTATGATGGACACAATTCTTAATCTTGGTCTGAATGATATAACTGTAGAAGGTGTAATCAAAAAAACCAATAATCCGCGTTTTGCTTATGATTCTTATCGAAGATTTGTTCAAATGTATGGTGATGTTGTGTTGGGCTTAAAGCCGGTTGATAAGCATGACGAAGATCCGTTTGAAGCAATTTTAGAGCATAAGAAACATTCAAATGGATTAAAATTAGATACCGAATTAACTGCGGAACAATTAAAAGAATTAGTTGCCGAATTCAAGTCAGCAATTAAAGAAAAAACGGGATATGATTTTCCAAACGATCCGATGGAACAATTATGGGGCGCAGTAGGTGCAGTTTTTGGTTCGTGGATGAATGACAGAGCAATAGTGTATAGAAAGCTGAATGCCATTCCCGCAAGCTGGGGAACAGCAGTCAATGTTCAATCCATGGTTTTTGGTAATATGGGAGAAGATTCAGGCACAGGTGTTGCTTTTACACGCGATCCTGCTGCTGGTGATAATATTTTTTACGGCGAATATCTTTTCAATGCACAAGGAGAAGATGTAGTTGCAGGTATAAGAACTCCGCTTCCGATTGCCAAACTTAAAGAAGATGATCCAGTTATATACAAACAACTTGACGGTATTAGAAAAACTCTTGAAAAACATTATAAAGATATGATGGATATTGAATTTACAATTCAGCAAGGGAAGTTATGGATGCTTCAATGCCGTGTTGGTAAACGAACGGGATTTGCTGCTGTAAAAATGGCTGTTGATATGGTTAAAGAAAGACTAATTGAAAAAGAAGAAGCAATCAATCGCATAGAACCTAATCAATTAAATCAACTCTTGCGTCCAATATTTGATCTTGATCAAAAACGAAAAGCAATTGATGAAGGAAAACTTTTGGCAAAAGGATTGAATGCTGGTCCTGGAGCAGCTTCTGGTAAAATTGCACTTAGCGCACAAGATGCAGAAGAAATGGCTGCTAAAGGCGAAAAAGTAATTTTGGTTAGAATTGAAACATCTCCGGAAGACATTAAAGGAATGAATGCTGCTGAGGGAATTTTGACAGCCCGAGGCGGAATGACATCGCATGCAGCTTTAGTTGCCAGACAAATGGGTAAAGTTTGCGTAGCAGGATGCGGTACCTTAAAAATTAATTATAGAGAAAGAAGTGTCGGCGTCGAAGGAAAAGATATTCTTCTGCACGAGGGAGACTATCTTTCAATTGACGGTACTACCGGTGAAGTAATTTCAGGAAAAATTGAAACAAAACCCTCTGAAGTTATTCAGGTATTAATTAATAAAACTCTTGATCCGAAAGATTCTCCTATATATCAAACATATGCGAGTTTAATGAGCTGGGCAGATAAATTGAGAAAACTAAATATCAGGACAAATGCCGATCAACCCGATCAAGCTTCTAATGCAGTTGCTTTCGGTGCTGAAGGTATAGGTCTTTGCAGAACTGAACACATGTTTTTCGGTGGGGACCGAATCATGTCAGTACGAAAAATGATTGTTTCTGATACATTAGAAGACAGAAAATCAGCTTTAGGGGAACTTCTTCCTTTGCAAAGAGAAGATTTCGCAGGTATATTTGAAGTGATGAAAGGTTTGCCTACAACCATAAGAACCCTGGATCCTCCGCTTCATGAATTTTTACCTCATTCAGAAAAAGAACAACAGGAATTAGCAGATGCATTAAATATTCCTTTAGAAAAACTGAAACAAAAAATTGATAGCTTACATGAGTTCAACCCGATGCTTGGATTCAGAGGATGCAGACTTGGTATTTTATATCCTGAAATAACTGAAATGCAGGCTCGAGCAATAATGGAAGCTGCTTGCGACGTTGCAGCAAAAGGTATAAAAGTTAAACCTGAAATTATGATTCCCCTTGTAAGTGATTTAAAAGAATTCAAGCTGCAGGAAACAATTGTTAGAAAAGTTGCAGCCGATGTTATGAAAGAAAAAGGAAAGAAAATAGCATATATGGTAGGAACTATGATTGAGCTTCCAAGAGCTGCTTTAACCGCTGATCAGATAGCAAAAAGCGCTGAGTTCTTTAGCTTTGGAACAAATGATCTTACCCAAACTACTTTTGGACTCTCAAGAGACGATGCCGGTAAATTCCTTCCTCTATATGTTCAGGATGAAATATTACCGAATGATCCGTTTGAAGTTCTTGATCAAGAAGGAGTCGGACAACTTGTTAAAATGGGAACTGAAAAAGGTCGATCTACACGTTCTGATCTAAAAGTCGGAATTTGCGGTGAGCACGGAGGTGAGCCGGCATCAGTTGAATTCTGTCATAGAACAGGATTAAACTACGTTAGTTGTTCTCCTTTCAGAGTTCCGATTGCACGATTAGCAGCTGCACGTGCTGTTGTAAAAGAAAATGCCGGTAAAAAAAATAAAGCAAAAGCTGATGTAAAGACAGCTAAAAAAAAGAAATAAATAATAAATAATTCAAAGGAAGGAAGCTTAGCGGCTTCCTTCCGGAGTTATATTTTTCACTAAGATAAAGGTAATGAAGAATGAAATTATCAGACTTCAAATATAATCTACCAAAGACTCAAATTGCTAAATATCCTGTTTCTCCGCGCGATAAGTCAAAACTAATGGTTCTTAATAGAGAAACTCAGGAAATTGAAAATAAGGTATTCTCTGATGTAGCTGATTATATGGAAAAAGGCGATATCCTTGTTGTGAACGAAACTCGCGTTTTCCAGGCACGACTGTATGGGAAAAAGGAAAAAACTAACGCAAAAATTGAAGTGTTCTTATTGCGGGAACTAAATGCCGAAGAATGTATTTGGGATGTCATTGTAGATCCGGCAAGAAAAGTAAGAATAGGCAATAAAATATATTTCAATGATAAACTCTGGTGCGAAATTATTGATAATACTACTTCCCGAGGAAGGACAGTCAGATTTAATCAGCCAGGCAATGTATTTAAAGCAGTTGAGAAAATAGGACTAACTCCTCTTCCTCCTTACATTAAAAGAGAACCTGAGCCGTCAGATAAAGAAAATTATCAGACTATATATGCACGTGTTGACGGGGCTGTAGCCGCTCCGACTGCCGGATTACATTTTACTCCTAAGCTTTTAAGTAAAATTGAAAAGAAAGGAGTCCAAATGGCGCCGGTCATTTTACATATCGGGCTAGGAACATTCAGGCCGGTTGAAGTGGAAGACCTGACTAAACATAAAATGGATTCTGAGTATTTTGAGATTTCTCCTAAATCAGCTGAAATGATTAATAAAGCTATAGCTGCCAAGCATAATGTATTTGTCGTGGGTACAAGCGCCTGCCGCGCACTTGAAACTAGTACAACGGCAGATGGATTTGTAAAATCTAATAGAGGCTGGACAGATAAATTTATATATCCGCCGTACGATTTTAAAGTTACCAAAAAATTGATTACAAACTTTCATGTTCCCGAATCAACATTATTGATGCTGGTTGGAGCCTTTGGAGATACTGAATTTGTTATGAAAGCTTATAAAAAAGCTTTAAAAGAAAACTACAGATTTTTAAGCTACGGCGATGCGATGCTAATTTTATGAAAGTTTGCGCAGTAATTCCCGCTGCCGGTAAAGGTATTAGGAGCGGATTTGCCGCTCCTAAACAATATTTGAAAATTTTCGGAAAAGAGATATTAGTATATACTCTTGAAGTTTTCCAGGCAAATGAACTTATTGATGAAATTATAGTAGCTGCCGATCCTAAATATTTCAAGTTACTGATAAAATTAAAAGAGAAATATAAATTATCGAAACTTGAATTATTAGTTGAAGGGGGAAAAGAAAGACAAGACTCAGTAAATAATGCACTCCAAATGCTTGATGCTAAAGATAATGATATTATTGTCGTACATGATGCAGCAAGACCGCTTCTTCCTCAAAGCACATTGTCGGACGCAATATTAAGTGCAAAAAAGTATGGAAATGCTATTGTTTGTCTAAAAGCTAAGGATACCTTAATAAAAGAAAAAGACAATAAATTCAAATATATTAAAAGGGATGAAATTCATTTAGTACAGACGCCTCAAGTATTTAAGTATAAAAATTTATTAAGTGCAATGCAGATAGCAATTGAGGATAAATTTATCGGGACAGATGAATCAATGTTAATTAATAGACTCGGCGAAAAACTTAATATAATTGAAGGCTCTTTAATGAATTTTAAGGTAACAACCGGAAAAGATATAGAATTATTGAAATCTTTATTGAAAGTTAAAAGAGTATAGAGAAAATTATGGGAAACTTAAATACCAAGGAAAACATAAAAAAATTTATCCCTCATATTTTTCTTTATGCTTATGAAGTATTCAGGATAAAGCAAAGGAATTCTAAGGCTCGACAGGAGAAAATATACGAAAACTGGATATCCAAGAATAAGCCAAAGCCTGTTCCACACATAGTAAAACAGAAGGCAGTGGAGGAATATCAACTGAAGTCTAAATTAAAAACTATGGTTGAAACCGGGACTTTTTTAGGTGATATGGTTTATTCTCAGAAAGATAATTTTGATAAATTAATTTCAATAGAGTTGGATTATCATTTGTTTACTGATGTAAAAAAGAAATTGAGGCACATTAAAAATATTGAAATAATACATGGAGATAGCGGCATAGTATTAAAAGAAATTGTGCCCAAATTGAATCAGCAGTGTTTATTTTGGCTAGACGGTCATTATTCAGCAGGATTTACGGCAAAAGGAAATATAGAAACACCTATTATATCTGAATTAGATACAATTTTTTCAAATGAGATTGATCATGTAGTACTTATAGACGATGCGCGAAGTTTTAACGGTACAAATGACTACCCAACTTTAAAATTCGTTGAAGATTATGTTCTAAATAAAAAAAATAATTACACGATAATAGTCAAGGATGATATAATAAGATTATTACCTAATAATTAAGCATGATCCATTGAATTTTAGTCCAAATTTTCGATAATATTGTATGTAACTATAATCATTGAATCTTTGATTGATTATAATTAGTTTAATAGACCTAAAATTTTTGGTATTAGGATGTATATATTAGCAACAATTATAGTTTTGTCATATTTGATTGGTTCAATACCAACAAGTATCATTATTACTAAAGCAGTTAAAGGAGTTGACATTAGAAATTTCGGCAGCGGAAATGCCGGAGGAACAAATGTCATGAGAGTACTTGGCTGGAAACTTGGGCTTTTAGTAATATTATTAGATGCTTGCAAAGGTGTTCTTGCTGTAGTAATAATTTCCCGGTTACAGTACGGACAAATTCCTTTCAAAAATTTAACTCCATTTGATGATTTTACTCTTGTACAGATAATTGCCGGCATTTCGGCTGTTATTGGGCATATTTGGACTGTATTCGCAGGATTTAGAGGCGGCAAAGGAATTGCCACAGCACTTGGAATGCTGTTAATTATTTCAACAGTGGATATGCTTGTAGCAATTGGGGTTTTTATTCTTGTAGTTTCTATATCAAAATATGTTTCTCTTGGTTCAATACTTGGAGCTATTTCGATTCCGCTTACCTTAATAATTAGAGAAAATATTTTTAACGTAAATATTCCAAGTTATAATACTATTCTTCCGTTTGTAGTTGGAATAAGTTTATTGGTTATATATACACATAGGAAAAATGTTGTTCGTTTAATAAATGGAAATGAACACAAAGTAAGTTTTTCTAAAAAGAAAAAATTCCAAAGTTAATTAATGAAAATATCTGTTTTAGGAGCCGGGGGCTGGGGTACAACGCTGGCAATTCTACTCCATTACAATGGACATAATATTACTCTTTGGGAATATAAAAAAAACTACGCTAAAATCTTAAATAAAAAAAGAGAAAATCCGGATTACCTTCCCGGCATTAAAATACCCGAAGAAATTATAATTACGCATGATATAGAAGAATCAGTATCCAATCAAAATATGATTGTGCTGGCAGTGCCTTCGCAATTTTTAAGAAGTGTAATCAGGGGAATAAAGCCAATCTGGATAAAAGACTCCTTGCTGGTAAATGTTGCTAAAGGGATTGAAAATAATACCTTAATGACAATGTCGCAGATGTTGAAAGACGAAATGCCGCAAATAGATGAAAATCAAATTGGGGTATTATCCGGACCAAGTCATGCTGAGGAAGTCAGCAGGCGAATTCCAACTGCAGTAGTAGCATCATCTAAAAGCAGCGAAACATCCAGATCGATTCAGGCAACATTTATGACATCGTATTTTAGAGTATATTCATCAACCGATATTCTAGGGGTAGAGCTTGGCGGTGCTTTTAAAAATGTAATTGCAATCGGAGCAGGGATAATTGACGGAGCTAATTTCGGGGACAATACAAAAGCAGCAATAATGACCCGCGGAGTAGCCGAAATTGCCCGGCTTGGTGTAGCTATGGGAGCATCGCCGGAAACATTTTCCGGATTATCCGGAATGGGTGATTTAATAGTTACCTGCATGAGTCGTCATAGTCGCAATCGTTATGTCGGAGAAGAAATTGGCGGGGGAAAAAAATTAAAAGATGTTTTAAAATCTATGAATATGGTTGCTGAAGGTGTTGAAACGAGCCGCTCAGCTTCACAGCTTGCAGAAAAATATAATGTCTCAACTCCCATAACCGATGAAGTTTATAAAATTCTATTCGAGGATAAGGATCCGGTTAAAGCTACTACTGATCTAATGACCCGCGATATGAAAATGGAGTAATTAGATATAAAACTTCAAAAATTACTTATTTCCCTCTAACTAATTTTATTAATCCGGGTTTCCCAATTTTATAAATATAAAGATTCCCTCTAATTATTTGAAACCGCATCTTCATAGTCAATCCCCGATGTGTAAATACTGAGAAGATATTTTTCTGCACAATAAAATTTCCGGAGTACGCATTTAAAGTTTTTTGAATTGAAATTCTTCCGTTATTTTGAAAAGTAAAAATAGCCTTATCTCCCTGAAAATTATTTGATTCCCATCTTCCTAAGATACCCGCAGCATCAGTGCTGTCCTTAATTTTAATAAATTTTGTAACAACCTGTGCGGAGTCTTTCCCGGTTGCTAAGACTAGCGTATCCGCATTAATTAAAGCGATGCTCGTATCCTTCACCCACTTATTGAGAAAAGGGACAAGGTAATTTGAAGTAAGTTTTGTCCCTGTCAAATTATAAGTGCCGTTCCAAACAGAACGTAAGTTATAAGAAAATTTGTAGTGCGGTAAAAATTCCAAAGTTAAAAAAGAAGCATCCATACCGGTATTAGGCGTTTCCCATTTCCCGATTAAAGGACCTTTATACTCTTTAACCCTTTTCTGAGGGAAGGAGGTATTACAAAAAGTCAAAAATACAGCTAATAATATAAAAGATAGTTTTTTTAACATGGGGTATTCATTTTAATTTTAAAATATATGGAAATAAAGATTATGAATATTTAGATGAAATGTTTATCGAAGCAAAAATATCCAGCGGTTCGGCGGCGGATGTTCAAGGAATGGCTGTTATTCCCTGTTCTATGGGCAGTCTTTCAAGAATTGCAAACGGAATTT
>JAJYOQ010000180.1 GCA_021796135.1 Bacteroidota bacterium | reverse complement strand
GTGCTGAGAGAATTTGTATATCGTTTTCTTTTTTCAATACTTTCTTCTTTTGAAAGCCCTTGAAATTGCCAAAGGCAGCAACCTTAAGAAAATTCAAGTTATAATAAAGCAAAAAGGAATATCTCCGAAATTAATTGAAGATTATAAAAATATTTATTTAAAACTTGGGGTAATTGAAGAAGCAAAAAAAGAAATTAAAAAATATTCGATGAAGGCGTTAAAATCATTAAAAGTATTGAAAAAAGAAAACGATATACAAATTCTCTCAGCACTAGCCGATTCACTAATTGACAGAAGTAAATAATGATTGAACAAACTGTGAAAATTGTAAACAAAGCGGGACTTCATACAAGACCCGCAGCCACATTAGTTAAATTAGCTTCAAAATATAAATGTGATTTTTATATTTCCAAAGACGGATTAAATATTAATGCTAAAAGTATTATCGGAGTAATGACTTTAGCTGCCGAAATGGGCTCGGAACTTACTCTTACTTTTGAAGGCACTGATGAAGTTGAAGCATCTAAAGAAATAATTGATTACTTTAACAGAGGATTTGATGAATTGTGAAAAACTTTAAACAAATATTTAAGGAAGCCGAAAACGCAATTACCGGTATAGCAGCTGCTCCGGGGATTGTAATTGCTAAAGCATATTTATTTACCAAAGAAAAATTGGAAATAAATGACGGCGATATTTCAAATATTGAAGAAGCTAAAAATAACTTGATTGAAGCATTAGCTAAATCAAAAAAGGAATTGAATAAAATTTTTGCTATTGCTAAAGAAAAAATGGAAGGTCAGCGAGCAGCTATATTTGAAGCCCAGATGATGATTTTGGACGATCCAATTTTGTTGGATAATATTAATAAAAGAATTGAAATTGAAAAAAAACAGCCTGAATTCATTGTAAATAATGAAATTTCAAAATATCAACAGCTTATGGCACATTCGCATGAAGCTTACATGAACGAAAGAGCCAGTGATATTGAAGATATAAAAAACCGGATCATTAGAAATCTTCAAAAAAAGAGATGGATTTCTAAAATCCAAAATGATATGATAGTTGTCAGCGACTCTCTGACACCCTCTGATACGATTTTATTATCTAGATGTAATGTTCAGGGATTTGTAACCGAACACGGAGGTCTTACTTCGCATGCAGCTATTATATCAAGATCACTAGATATACCTGCGGTTGTTGGCGTTCATAATGTTACAAAGATCATTAAAGACGGCGATACTATTATTATTGATGGATTTCACGGCTATGTTTTAGTAAATCCCAATGATGAACAAATCAATTTCTTTAAAGCTAAACATGAAAAATTGATAGAACTTCAGAAGAGTTTGGCGGAACTTAAAGATCAACCGGCAAAGACAATAGACGGTCATGAAATTCAGTTACTAGCAAATGTAGATGTAACTGGAGAAATTGATCTTGTTATAACCAATGATGCTAAAGGAATAGGACTATATAGAACCGAACAAATCATCGAAGAACTCGGAGAAATTCCTAATGAAGACGAACAAACAAAAATATATGCAAACCTTTCTACAAGAATATATCCAAAGCCGTTAATTATTCGTGCATTTGATATAGGAGGTGATAAGTTCAAATTTCTTGATTTTACGGAACCAAATCCGTTTTTGGGACTTCGCGGCATTAGACTGCTTTTAGAAAATGAAAATATGTTTCGTACTCAAATTCGAGCTGTGCTTAAAGCTAGTTCGAATAAAAATATACAATTCATGCTGCCAATGGTTTCATCCATAAGAGAAATTAGGAAGTCATTAGCGATAATTAATGAATGCAAAATTGAGCTGAAACATGAGAAAATTAACTTTGACAAAGATTGTAAGATCGGAATTATGATTGAAGTGCCGTCAGCTGCGCTTTTAACTTATGAATTAGCTGAAATAGTCGATTTTATTAGCATCGGGACAAATGACTTAATACAATATTTGATGGCTGTTGATAGGGGAAATGATTTAGTATCAAATTTATATCAGGAATTTCATCCTGCAGTAATTAGGACGCTAAGTCATATTGTCAAAGAGGCAAAACGTGCACATAAATCAGTTAGTCTCTGCGGTGAAATGGCTGCAGATACACTTGCAATTCCTCTTTTAATAGGGCTGGGGTTAAATAGTTTGAGTATTTCACCTACTACTATACCTTACGCTAAAAGAATTATCAGAAGTATTTCATTTGAAAAAGCTAAAATATTAGGGGAAGAGTGCCTTGCATCTGCGACAGTTGAAGATATTACCGAAAAGCTGCAAAAGTTTTTTAAAGATAATTCAATCACCAGAACTAGAAACATTATTTAGCTATCCCGGGCTTTAGAATTTAATATATATTATTCATATCTAATTAAAGATATTTAAATGCTGACAGTTTTAGAATCAATCAATCTTTCAACCGAATATCTGAAGAATAAAGGGATCGAATCGCCCAGGATAAATGCTGAATTAATTTTAGCACATATTCTTAAATTGAAAAGATTAGAACTTTATCTATCTTTTGACAGACCCTTGAAAGAAGATGAAATAGTTTTATATCGTCAATTTCTTAAAAGAAGAAGTGAATTCGAACCCCTTCAATATATTCTTGGGACAGTGAATTTTTTCGGATTAGATCTTAAAATATCGCCCTCTGTGTTAATCCCAAGACCTGAAACTGAGTTACTTACCGAAGAAATTATAAATGAATTCAAAAGCCAAGATTTTATAAAAATATTAGATATAGGCACAGGAAGCGGTAATATAGCTATTACACTCGCAAAATTTATCCCAAATTCTATTATTATTGCTACTGACATTAGCGGGGAAGCCATTGACATAGCAATAGAAAATGCAATATCTAACGATGTATCTGATAAAATAAAATTTATTGTGAATGATATTTTTTCATCGGAAAAACTTCCGGAAAATAATTTTGACATCATTGTATCTAATCCTCCTTATATTACATCGGAGGATTTCAAAAATCTTAATAAAGAATTAAAAGATTACGAGCCAAAGGTTGCACTGACAGATTCATCAAATGGTCTTAGTTTTTATGATATTATCTCTTCAAAGTGCGACATATACCTCAAAAAAGGCGGCAAATTATTTTTTGAATTAGGACAAGGACACTCCGAAAATGTTCATGATATAATGAAAAAAAATCATTTTATTAATATATCGGTAAAGAAAGATTATCAAAATATAGACAGAATTATTCGGGGAGAACTTCTGTGAGGGCAATAGTTCAGAAGGTAATCTCAGGAGGGGTTGATATTCCGGCTGCAAATTATAAAGAGGAAATAAATGCCGGACTTGTTATATTAGTTGGAGTGAAAGAAGGTGATGAGAAAAAAGATGCTGAGTATGTTGCCGACAAGTGCAGTGCATTAAGAATATTCTCAGAGAAAGATGCAAACCGGAATTCGGGAAGCGATAAGATGAGTTTGTCTGTCAAAGATATTAACGGCGAGGTGCTGATAATTTCTCAATTTACTTTATACGGAGACACTTCCCGCGGAAATAGACCTGATTTTACAAAGGCAGCAAAACCTGATGATGCACTAAATCTATATCAAAGTTTTATAAATAGAATGAAATTAAATCTTGGAAGTGGAAAAATTAAAACCGGAATTTTTGGTGAGATGATGCTTGTAAAAATATTTAATGACGGACCGGTAACAATTATTGTTGAATCTAAATAATTTTTATTAACATATAAATCGGTAATAATGTGCAGTCTGCATTGCTAGTATTCCTTGATGGGGTTGGAATAGGTAGGGAGGATTACCAGAACAATCCATTCTTTAAATATAAATTTAAATTATTCACCAAGTATTTCGGAGATATCCCTAATATTAATAATGAATATATAACTTCTAAAGACGCATATATATTTCCAACCGACGCGAGACTCGGAGTCGAAGGATTTCCGCAAAGCGGCACGGGACAGACATCAATATTATGCGGATTTAATGCGCCGAAATTTGTCGGTAAACACTTCGGACCCTTTCCTTATTCCACAACCATTCCTATACTAGAATCACAAAATATTTTCAGACATTTTCAATCCCATAAAATGAAGGTTTGCTTTGCTAACGGATATCCAAAAGTGTTTTTTAAATATATTAAATCTGTAAAACCAAGATTGAGTTCCACTCCATTAGCCTGTCGTTTAAGTAAGGTTAAATTTAAAACTTCATCTGATGTTCGAAACGGCAAAGCCGTAACTGCTGAAATAATTAATACCCGATGGAATCAAAGATTAAAGTATAAACTGCCTGAGATAAAGGCATCGACAGCAGCCAGGAGACTATTGCGTATTGCCGCAGAAAATCATTTTACTATGTATGAGTATTATTTAACAGATTATATCGGACATGGGAAATATGACGGTGATGTTGAATATGCAGCGGCAGTTCTGGATGACTTCCTCTACACTTTGCTGACTAAATTAGACAAATCAAAAATGACTTTATTAGTATGTTCCGATCATGGAAATTATGAAGATCTGTCAGTAAAGACACATACACTAAATAACTGTTTAACTATTAGCGCTGGTAAACATGGGGAAAGACTAGCAAATAAAATTAAAGACATTTCCCAAATCAAGAACGAGTTAATAAATGTTTTGAAATGAAAGATTATCCGTTAGTCAAATTTGCCATATTTTTTATTATGGGGATTATTTTACAAAAATATTTCTCATTTCAGCCATTATCCTATTGCTTAATTATTGTATCCGCAGTTATTATATTAATTATACTGATTAGAGTAAAATCCCAACATTCGATTTTAATCTCATTAAGTACATGCATAATTATAGTATTTTCCGGAAATTTCATTGCCCGGAATTACTACGCTAATCAAACTCTATTACCACAAAATATTTACAGGATGAAAGGCATACATGCCTTTGGTACGATTGAGAATATTGAATTAAATCATAATAAGGGAATAGTATTTTATCTTACATCCGACTCAATCAAGTACAAAGATAATGCAGCAAAATTAAAGACAAAATTCATTTGCAGAATAAATGTAAATAATAAAAATCTAATCGATTCAATATATAATTTGCTAAATATAGGAAATAAAATAAAAATTTCAGGAAATTTCGATATAAGTAATGGAAAGGGAAATCCGGGAGAATTTGACTTCGGTAAATATTTACGATCAAATGGAATTAGCGGCACAATTAGCTGTTATAACAGCAGGGATATTTCTATTATAAATTATAATAAAAATAATTTTCGAGCCTTTGTATACAGTGTAAGAAAATATTTAGATAATAAAATAAGCGGATTGCATTCAGCTCAAACAGCTTCTTTAATTAAAGGATTACTGCTTGCAGATAGAAGCGAGATAAGTCAGGAGACAAAAACTGAATTTATAAATTCAGGGGTTATGCATGTGCTTGCAGTTTCCGGTCTGCACGTGGGTTATATTATTGTAATCTTTTATTTTTTATTCGGAAGACTGAATATTTATTTCCGCTCTATTGTAGTTATATCAGGTTTGTTAGTATTTATGATTTTAACTGGGATGCCTTCGTCAGTAGTAAGAGCAGTAATAATGGCAGGAGTGATAATAATATCAAGTCTTACAAACCGATTCAGCAATATATTTAATTCGCTTGCATTGGCTGCAATAATAATATTATCTTTTGTACCGAGTGAAATATTCAATCCCGGTTTTCAATTATCCTTTGCATCTGTTTTTTCCATCGGAGCGATTTACCCATTTTTTCAATCAAATATTAATCTTCTAAAAATAAATTCTAAGGTACTTAAAAATATTTTAGGATTGATTGCGATGTCTCTTTCTGCCCAAATCGGGACACTTCCTTTTATCCTAATTTTCTTTAACAAATTATCTCTGGCGGCTTTATTTGCTAATATAATTGTAATCCCCGTAATCGGACTGATTGTCGGAATTGCATCATTTACTATAGTATTGAGTTTTATTTCACCTTATTTAGCAACTTTTGCAGCATTAACAAATAATATTGTTTGTGCACTCCTTTTTAGGTTTATACATGAAACCGGAGAATTGAAATATTCTTTTATATGGATACGTGGGTTTACATTAACGGACTCAATAATATTTTATTCATTAATATTTTTAATGTTTGCCGGCTACAAATATTTTAATAAAATAATTTCAAAAATTATTTTTATAAGTTTAATATTTGCCGATATATTGATGTATTGTCCGATTGAAGAAAGATTAAACTTTCCGAAAAATATACTCAGTGTATTTATGGTAGATGTAGGGCAGGGTGATTCTTTTCTAATTCGTTTCCCAAACGGAAAAACCGGGTTAATAGATGCCGGACCGGCAGCATCATTTTATGATACCGGAGAAAAGATTATTGTTCCATTGCTGGAATATTTTAATATTCCTAAAATAAATTATGCTTTTATTTCTCATTTCGATTCAGATCATTACGGAGGGATAGTATCTCTTATAAAAGACAATAAAATAGAAAAAGTATTTATCACAGAGATTGATACCTCTTCAGTAAAAGAAAAATTATTTATACGATTTTTAGATAAAAAGAAGGTTCCTTATGAAACATATACAAGGAAGATACTTCCAGTAGGGAATGCAAGAATATATTTCTTAAATGATTCTCCAAAACATATAGGTAAGAAAGTCACTTCAAACAATCGCAGTGGTTTCTTCAAAATAGTTTATGGTAAAATCGGTATGCTTTTTACGGGCGATATCGATGAAACCGCAGAAAATTATTATGTGTCCAGGGACAAGAACATTATTACAAGCGATATATTAAAAATATCGCATCACGGGAGCGGCAAGGGAAGTTCAGAAAAATTTCTTAATTTGGTAAGACCAAAAATAAGTTTGATTAGTGTAGGAATTAAAAATAAATTTGGGCATCCCTCGGCGGAAGTTATTAATCGCTTAAAGAATATTAACTCTAAGATATATAGAACAGACCGAGACGGAGGAATAATTCTAATAACAAACGGAGAAAGTATTTACCCGTTAAATTGGAACAATTGATTTAATAATATAGATTTGGACAAAATTGAATAAGAAAATGACTATTGGAATACTGGGAGGCGGACAACTTGCCCGCATGTCTGCTTATCAGGCATTTAAGTTGGGTTTTGATATTGCTATACTGGAAAAAGTTAAAGATTCTCCCGCAGGGCAATTGACAAAAAAGGAATTCACCGGCTGGGTCGATGACGAAGAAATTCTTAGAAAATTTGCTAATGAATCAGATATTATAACATTAGAAAACGAGTTTATTGATTTTAAGAGGTTACGGTTTATTGAAGGACTGGGGAAAAAAGTTATGCCTTCATCGAGAACCATTTCGTTAATTCAAGATAAATATATTCAAAAGAAAACCTTACAAAAAAACGATATACCTGTCGCAAAGTTTTTAAAAATTGATACTCGAAATAATTATGAAATTGTATCTTCTAAATTAGGTAAAAGATTTGTCCTCAAATCATGTAAAATGGGATATGACGGTTACGGGAATTCATTAGTTTATGATAAAAATTCCTTTATTGAAGGTTTAGAAAAATTAAAATCCAGAAAGAGCGAAATCTATGCTGAAGAATTTATTGACTTCAAAATGGAACTAGCAGTTATGATTGTAAGAACAAAAAAAGAATTGAAGACATATCCGGTTGTACAGACCATTCAGGAAAATCATATCTGCAAGATAGTAATCGCTCCGGCGCAAATATCACCCCGCTTGAAAAGAATTGCAGAAGAAATGTCAATAGCTTCAGTAGAAGCAGTTGGCGGATATGGGTTATTCGGAATTGAATTATTTCTTACAAAAGGCAGGAAAATATTGGTGAATGAGATGGCGCCTCGTCCTCATAATTCAGGGCATTATACTATTGAAGGATGCAAAACCTCACAATT
>JAJYOQ010000179.1 GCA_021796135.1 Bacteroidota bacterium | reverse complement strand
CCCAATTGCAATTGGAATATTTGTGGTGCCGCTTTGAAACTTATTCCAGAAACCAACAATGCCCGGGAAAAGATAACCGGAGAAAACTCCGATAAACATTGCAAGGAAAATCCATAGAGTTAAATACCGGTCAAGAAATGATAATTTCTTAGAAAGCGTGGACATTTTATAATTCTCCCTTCTTTATCAATTCGTCTTCTACTTCAAATTTATTAGTACCGTAATAATTAAGAAATGCTTCAGCCATCTGGCTGGGGGCGCTATTTAGATCGCAAACGAAAAGTGTTCGCTGTTTATCCATTTGTCACCTTCAATTTTCTTCGGCTAATGCATTCATCAGCCAATGTGTTAATGTTGCTTTAGTAGGCAGCTTGCCGCTTAATAGTACTTTACCGTTGATTACCAGTCCCGGGGTACTAAGAATACCATAACTCATAATTTCCCGGTAATCTGTAATTTTTTCTATCGTAGCATTTATATTATTCTCGGAAACAGTTTCCCTGCACAGTCGTTCAAGATTTGTACAATTTGAACAACCCGGTCCAATAATTTTTACATCTAGCATAATTTAAGCCTTTTTTATTTTAATATTATTTATAGTTTTTTTTATTAACCCCCGATCTAGCGCTTGGGTATCAACTTATCATTTAGATACGAACAAGAATTTATATCATTATATAAACGGCATCTGAGAAACCGATGAATCGGTTAAAAGGATTTCTTTTTTATCTTTTTTCCCACGAATAAAATTCGTGGGCTGCTAGTATACCTTTTAATTGATCTCTTACTAACCACATTGTCATTTCAACGATCCGCCGAAGACGGAAGAAATCCACTGAATAAGCTCAACACTCATAATAATCATTGGATATCTCAGTCGATGATTTATCCCGTGTGCGGGGAGAAATCCCTTGTATAGCCCAGGTGTACGAGTTGAACATGGGATATCTCAGTCGGGGACTCCTTCGATATGACAAATGAGTAATTGACATTTCGACGACCCTGCCTACCGGTAGGCAAGCTCCTTCGATATGACAGGGAAATAGTTGTCATTTCGACTGAGCCATCGAAGGAGAAATCCCATGTATAACCAGGTGCACGAGTTGAGCATGGGATATCTCCTCGCAAACGGGCAGACACTCGAGGACCTGCCTACCAGTAGGCAAGCTCCTCGATATGACACCATACACTATTTGTCATTTCAACTATCCGCTGAAGGCGGGAATGACAGTCCTACATTAATTCTCTTTTATAGAATTCATAAAAATCTTTTTTAATTTCATCTCTTACTTTTCTAAAAACCGAAAGAATTTCTTCTTCAGTTCCGGTTGCATCCGCCGGGTCTTCAAATCCCATGTGAAGCCGGTTAATAACTTTTCCTACAAAAACTGGACAAGTTTCTTTCGCGTTATCACAAACAGTAATTACATAATCAAAAGATTCGTTTAAATACTTATCAACCATTTTAGGATAGTTCTTCGAAAGGTCAATTCCAACTTCTTTCATAACTTGAATTGCCTTAGGATGAACTTGCGCTGACGGTTTTGTTCCTGCAGAATAAACTTCCAATTCCGGATCAAAAGATTTCAGAAATCCTTCCGCCATCTGGCTGCGGCACGAATTCCCTGTACAAAGTATTAAAATTCTCATTTATGCTCTCACTATATTTTGTCATGCATCGAAATGTTATATAAAAAAATATTATCTGCCGCAAACTTCAATTCTATCAATCTTTTGAATTTTCTGTTTATCGGAAATAATTACGTTGTCATCCGATATCCAAAAATCAAGTGTGGACAAAACAGATGAAATTCTCTTATCTGAAGGACGAGGATTTATCATATAATTTACCCATTTACCGTCCTTTTCTTCTAAAATAAACCCGACATCACGTAATATACTCAGATGTTTTGAAACTGTTGAGGTAGCCAATTTAAGTACATCTGTAATTTCACATACGCACAGAGATTTTGTTTGCAGCATCTTCAATATTCTAAGCCTGTTCGGATCGGAAAGAGCCTTAAAGAGTTTCGTATTTTCTTTTATAGACATTGTCATATAACTACATTTCGTTAATACACGAAATATAAATGATATTTAATAAAATAGCAAAAGTTCACCTTGATAAAGCTCAACTCGTTTCCCCTTGATTCATTTTTTATAGTATCTACTTTGAATAAGAATAATCAAATCAATTCTTTTACTGCACAGTTATTGCACTCAAACTGAAGAGTAGTATGATTGATTTCGAATTTCTCATGAAGCAATTCTTTAATTCGATCCTGGATAACTTTGGTGTCACCGATAAGGATATTATCTGTTTCCACGTGAGCTTCAAAATGCGTGTCTGTATCGTTTAATTTCCACAGATGAACATGATGAATATTTTTTACTCCGGGTATTAATCCTACTAACTCACTTAAATATTGCACATCTATTTCTGCCGGAGAAGACATCATTATTATGTCAAGAGCTGCCTTGACAATTGCATAGGCTTCCTTGAGAATATACAAGGAAATCAATATTGTTAATACGGGATCGAGCCAATATACATTAAGATAAATAATAAAAACCGCGCCAATTATAACTGCAAAACTCGAGATGGCATCACTTAGCAGGTGAAGATAAGCAGCTTTAAGATTCATGTTTTTATCTGAACCTTTCTTGAGAAGAACTGTCCCGATAACATTTGCACCCAATCCCACAGAAGCTACAATCAACATTAAAGAGCCATCAATTTTCGACGAACTATATAGTCTATCGAAAGCTTCTTTAATTAGGAAGAAACTTATGATTATAAGCGCACTTGAGTTGATTATTGCAGCTAAAATCTCAGCCCTCTTCAAGCCGAAAGTATATTTTAATGAACGCGGCTTTTTACTCAATTTCATTGCTATATAACTTATAATTAAGGCAACACCGTCGCTAAAATTATGGAATGCGTCTGATAGTAATGATAAGCTTCCGGATAACATTCCTCCGATAATTTCAATTATCGTAATGAAAAAATTAAGCAGCATAGTTATTAACAATCTACCGCCGCCTAACTCCGTTGAATGATTATGATCGTGTGGCATTCTCTTTCCTAAAATATTATTTTTGATAAATAGAGCATCTGCGAAATAAATTTTTCTCTCAATCGTAATTTCGGACGAAGAGAAAAATATAAAATCCATAAAAGAATTCTACCCGGCTAAAGCCTGGTTCTAAATGACAAGAGTAGTCATCCTTCTGGTAAATTATGGCAAAAATATTGCCGGAAACTTGGAATGACAAATTAGCTAATTCTCAAAGACTTTAATAAATTATTTTTGCCAAAGTATTTGAGAAGTTTCTAGAGGAACATTTACACCCGGAAAATACGGAATTATTCTTGCGGTATAATCCTCTGCGGGTCAAAACGCAGAAATAGTTGCGCTATAGACATAGATATTAATTGCACCATCTAATTTATGCATATATTTCATTTCATGACGGACTTGTTTATGTCCATTTACTTGGTCGGCAAATAGTTCAACTTTTACTTCATGCCGGTCAATTTCGTCAAGATAAACTTGAATTTCAAAAATATGATGCTCTTTGTTACTTTCAATCTTTAAGTCGACAAAGCGCAACGCCTCCCATTTCTGTTTTAGATTTTTCTTCCAATCCTCAATTTTCTTTCCGCTTTCCCCTTTATTTGCAGATCGATTACTGTAAAATTCGGCGGCAGGAATATAATGTTGCTCTGTATATTCCCGTACTGCACGGTTAGCTGAAAATTGAGGAGTCAAACGCGCCATACTTTCGCGCATGCGTGCAACCCATGCAGCCGGGATTCCTTTTTCGTTACGGGTATAAAATTCGGGTACAACTTCATTTTCAAGTAAATTATAAAGAGCTTCGGCTTCTGCAATGTCAACATTAGGATCGTCTCCATGTTCCAGACCGTCTCCTAAAGCCCATCCTACTTCAGGTGTATAGGCTTCTTCCCACCAGCCATCTAACTCGGATATATTTATTCCCCCGTTGACGAGTACTTTCATACCGCTTGTTCCGCAAGCCTCCCATGGCCTTCTTGGAGTATTTAACCATACATCCACGCCCTGTACCAAATGTTCTGTTAGATGCATATCATAATCGCAAAGGAATATTACATAATTTTTTGCTTCAGTATAACGGATGAAATTTATCCATTGTTGGATTAAGTCCTGACCAGCCTTATCAGCCGGGTGAGCTTTACCCGCAATAATAAGCTGAACCGGACGTTTAGGATTTGTTAAAATTCTAAGAAGTCTTTCAGGATCATGCAGAAGAAGATTCGGTCTTTTATAAGTTGCAAAGCGACGTGCAAATCCAATAGTTAAAGTATTTGGATCAAAAAACCGGTTTACACTGCCTGCATCTTCAGCCGGAGTACCCTGAGCAATTAGCTGCCGCGTTACCCTTTCGCGAACATATTTTACAAGAGATACACTTGATGAATTACGCATTTCCCAAAGTCTTTCATCGGATACTTGCCGGATATTATGTTCATGCATTTTGAAAGCTCCGCGCCAGCGGTCTTTACCGCAGGATTCCGTCCATAAATCATCGGCAGCCTGTGAGTCCCAACTTGACATGTGAACTCCGTTTGTAATGTGCTGGACAGGTATTTCATTTTCAGGCCATTTAGGGAATAAAGATGTAAATATATGTCTGCTGACTTTTCCGTGTAGACGGCTAACGCCGTTCACAGCGCCGCTGCCCTTTATAGCTAAATAAGCCATATTAAAATTTTCAGAAGGATTGTCTGGATTTTGTCTTCCCAAAGCGAGTAATTCTTCTAACTTAATTCCAAGTTTATTAACAGCATAAGAACCAAAATATTGTTCAATAAGGTAAGGAGGAAAGACATCAAAACCGGCAGCAACAGCAGTGTGAGTTGTAAAAAGATTTCCGGCACGTGTAGCATTAAGAGCAACATTAAATGGCTGTCCAGTTTTTTCCATAAAATCATGCGCTCTTTCAAGTACGGCAAAAGCTGCATGCCCTTCATTTAAATGGCAAACCTCGGGTTGAATACCGAGCGCTGACAGCAGCTTCCATCCGCCTATTCCGAGAATGATTTCCTGTTGAAGACGCATTTCTTGTCCGCCTCCGTATAATTCGCTTGTTATACCCCGGTGAATAGGAAAATTGGCTACATCATTACTATCCAGTAAATATAAATAAGTCCTGCCAACCTTAACCTGCCATGCGCGCAGCAATACAGAATTTCCAGGTAAATCAACTTTTACGCGTAACCATTCGCCGTTAGGCTGCCGTAAAGGGGTAATGGGCAATTGACCGGGATGGTTATATGGAAAAACCGCATGTTGAGCACCGTACTTATCAATTACCTGGCGAAAATAACCTTGCTGATATAAAAGTCCAATTCCAATAACCGGAACCCCAAGATCACTTGCAGCTTTTAATTGATCGCCTGCTACATTACCCAATCCTCCGGCATAAATCGGAAGCGCTTCGTTCAACATAAATTCCATGCTAAAATAAGCTACACTGTTTAAAGGAGCTTTTGGATAAGCATTTTGAAACCAGGCAGGCTGTTCAGCAGTTTGTTGTTTATTTTTCAACAAACTATCTACTTTATTATGGAAAGCAGAATCTTTTAGCAAGTTCTCAATTCGCTCACGAGAAACTGTTTGTAATATTCCCCAGGGGTTATGTGTTAGCTTCCATAAATCCGGATCAATCTGCCGCCAAATTTCGTCTGCTGCATGGTTCCATGAACAGTGCAAATCCAACGCAAGCTCCGCTAAAGATTCAAATCCTTCAACATTGAAGGATAGAAAACTGTTTATGTTATGTTTGGTTATTTCTAATTGTCTGCTCATTTCTTTTCCTAAATAATTAAATGATTTCAAATCTTTAGTGCTCTTCGTTCCCGTACTCTTGATTTTCCCCTTTTACTGTAGTTTTTTAAAATAATAAAGAGCGGTTTTACAACCGCCCTTACTGTTGTATTATATTACTTAGAAGTAGAACATCAGACCAGCTCTGGTATTCCAGTAGCTTAAATCATCAGTATTGTATTGGTATTTTGTTGATAGATCCAAACCGAGAGATTCGCTCAGCGGTATTTCGTATCCTGTCCCTACGCTATAGCCCCATTCACTTTTTGAACTAGAAGTACTGACACCTGAAGCATTATAGTCAACGGTATAAAAATGATAACCAGTTTCAACCATTCCATACCAACCACTAACAAAATAAAGTTTAGCACCAACTAGTAGGGGAACATAAGAGTATGTTAGATTATTGCTTTGTGAAAATGCTCCGTAACCAGATGTTATCATTCCCGTAAAACCTGCACCCATATTGATTTCATAACGTGCCGTTGTAGCCCAACCAGTTGTTGCGCCGTTAGATAAGCTGCTCATTGGAAAATTTAACTCGCCGGCAACATCTATTGCCATCGGATGGTTGTATTGCGCAAAAGACATTCCTGCAAAGAGGACAAGCGCTGCGAAGGTTGTGAATAACTTTTTCATTTTTTTATTCCTTTTGTTTTTATTTATAAAATTTAATTTTTTCTTTAACTATTTAATTGTTTATTAAAGAACAACAGCTATGTGTCAACAGTCGTGCCATTATTTCGTAATCAATATATCTCATTGCTGTGCAATGTTTTACAAAAAGAAATATTCAAAAATAAAACTTAGTGCGAAATGAGATTACTCTTTTTTAGCGGCACACCATTACTTTATACTAAACCAAAATGGAAAATGGATGATGTTTGATGGAAATTAAAAAACAGATATTCAGTTTAAGGGAGTATAACTTGATGAATGATCTTGAAGTGAATGAATTTTAATGAGAAACAGCGATAAAATATTGCATCGATGAGAGGGATAACATTTTTAGTTGCAAGGTTGCAATGAATTTATTGTGATTGTTTAGATTCTATCCATTTCTTTGATGGCATATTAATTGTGTTAATTTTCTTTATCGATGGTGGATAAACGAATCTATTGATATTTTATCACATCTAATTTAGAAGAAATTGTTTTATTAATGACGAAAACCGGCCATCAACAATTAATAGTGATCTATGAAATCCATTTTATTAAACGTTATTGTAGATACCTTTCAAATTACTCTACTCGTTACAGTAATGATGATACTGGTAGACCTAATAAATGTTTGGACAAAAGGGAAAATAGAAGCCTTCCTTAGAGGAAAAGCAAAAGGCACGCAGTACGTTGTAGCTTCTCTAATTGGAACAGTGCCTGGCTGCGTGGGTGGTTTTACAAACGTCTCCCTATATTTGCACGGATTAATAAGCTTCGGCGCTTTAAGCGGTTCGATGATTTCCGTTTCCGGTGATGAAGCCTTTGTTATGCTTGCATTATTCCCTAAATGGGCAATGATTTTATTTGCTGTGCTTTTTGTTGCCGGTATTTTGGGCGGTTATATTACCGACATTCTTGTAAAGAAATTTAATATGAAAGTATGCTCTTCTTGTAAAGATTTAGAGGTTCATCCTAAAGAAAGAAATTTTAAGCATTACTTAAAAGACCACATCTTTAATCACATAATAAAAAAACATATTTGGAAAACTGCTCTATGGACGTTCGGCGCGCTGCTTGTTGTTGCTGTCGGATTAAAATATATTCATCTAGAAGAATTTACATCTCAATATAAAATAGCTTTTCTTTTTTTTGGCGCTTTGATAGGGCTTCTTCCAGAATCGGGGCCGCATTTAATTTTTGTTACACTTTTTGCAAGAGGACTTATTCCCTTTTCAGTGCTTTTAACAAGCTCAATGGTGCAGGATGGGCACGGACTTTTGCCATTACTTTCCTATTCAGTAAAAGATTCCATAAAAATAAAAGCATTTAATTTTGTTTTCGGAATAACTTTAGGATTAGCTTTACTCGCGTTGGGATTTTAATCGAGGTAAACTTTA
>JAJYOQ010000178.1:5402-7960 GCA_021796135.1 Bacteroidota bacterium | reverse complement strand
CTTTTTATTTTACTTTGCCGGTGAAAATTAAAGACTTATAATTTTATAACCCTCATAACTCGCTATGATGTGCATATCACAAACTTTTATTTACCAGTTCTATATTTTGATAATAAATAAATTATAGAGGGGCTGATATTTATTAAAGTTTATTATGAATTATTAAAAATATAATATACTGGAGGATTAAATGAAAAATGCATTTTTGCTCTTTTTATTATTATTCACTGCAACAAATGTTGGTTTCTCAACTACATATACAATAACCAATTCCGGGTTCACATTCTCACCAAGCAGTATCACTATTAACCTCGGCGATACAGTTGTATTTGCAGTTTCGTCTATTCATTTCCCCAGGCAAGTCAGCCAGTCAACCTGGGATGCAAATGGAAATACATCCAACGGAGGATTTGATCTTCCAGCCGGCGGCGGAACAGTTGTGCTTACTCAAACCGGAATATGCTATTACGTTTGTGTTCCTCACGCAGCGATGGGGATGAAGGGCACAATCACCGTTAATTCTGCTACTGATGTTAAATCGATAAGTGAAACAACTCCAAATAATTTTATCTTAATGCAGAACTATCCAAATCCATTCAATCCTTCGACAATAATTAGTTACTCGGTTCCTAAGTCAAGTTTGGTCACAATAAAAGTATATGATGCTTTAGGAAGAGAAGTAGAAACTTTGGTTAATGAGCAGAAATCTCCCGGAAACTATAAAATAAATTTTAATATGGGTAATTTGACAAGCGGAGTTTATTTTTATCAGATGAAGTCGCGGTATTTTACTGCTGTAAAGAAGATGCTATTGCTCAAATAGTTATTCAATGCATTTTTAATTAAGGACTATGAACTATTCCCTCTTTTTTAGACAAAGAGAAAAACAACAGAAATACCATTATTCTTCACGAAAAACATAGTTGAAGGATATAGAAGAAAATATATGGTATAAACTGGCGCGTATTTTATTCGATAATGTTTAAAGACAGGACTACAGTAAAAAAATACTGCTGCAGTATTGAAATATATTTTCTAAAGGGTTAAATTAGTTATTATAATCAGGAGAGTATTAGTATGAAATTGTTTTTCTCTGCTGCTGTGGCTTTCTTTTATTTATTACAATCATTAACAAGCGGACAAAACATAGCATTCCCTCCGTTTATAAATAATAATAAAGTATTATCGATATTGAAACCGCATACCGCGACACAAATGCATAACAAAAAAATTAGTAAAGAGGAAATTGAAGGACAGATCCGTTTGAATATTTTAACTAAAAATAAGAGCAATGCTTCTTTAAAATTAAATAGTAATATATACTATCCGGTATATGCAATTATTAATGACAGCACTCGTCTTAGTTACACATTTGACAGTAAAGGGAATAATCTTACGGAACTAAACGAAAAATGGGCTAATAATGCATGGACAAATTACGGCAGAAATACTTATACATACGACAATAACGGAAATGAGCTTACTCATCTATATGAAATCTGGACAAATAATACATGGATTAATACATTTAAAGAAACCTATACTTATATCAATAATGGAAAAGCACATACACATCTATCGGAATATTGGAAGGATAATACCTGGGTGGATGATTGGGCTGATACCCTTACCTACGACAGCTCCGGTAGATTGATTAGTAATTGGTTTGAACAATTAGTGAATAATGTTTGGACAAACGGTCAAAGAGACTCGTATACTTACGACAATAACGGAAATATACTTACCGATATAACTGAAATAAAGACTAAAGAAATTTGGGTTAATGATGGAAGATATACCGCTACTTTCGACGATCAAAATAAGAGGGTGTCAATGTTAAGTGAATCATGGGCGAATAATGCCTGGGTGAATAATTCAACATCAGTCTGGACTTACGACAGCAGCGGAAATATGTTAACGGAACTCGACGAAACATGGGCAAACAGCCAATGGACAAATCAATATAGAAATACTTATACTTATGACAATTACAGGAATGAACTAACTGGTCTATGGGAATATTGGGCAAATAATGCCTGGGTGAATAATGGAAGAGAAACCTATACATATGACAGCAACGGAAATGAGCTGACATATCTATCCGAATTTTGGACGAATAATTCATGGGAAAATTATTTGAGTTATACTTATACCTATGATAACAATAATGAGGTGTCAACTTTTCTAAATCAAAAATGGTGGGTGAATAATGCCTGGCAGGAGCAATGGAAAGTTTATTATACTTACGATAACAACGGGAATGCTATTGGGGGAGAAGTGTTTACTTATATAAATAATATGTGGCAAAATATTCAGGCTAGCTATTCAATAAATTTAGCATACAATTTTGGTGCTGATTATCTTTATTTAGCCGGAAGCAATATAAATGTTACATATGCATTAAAGGTTACCGCTATTAAAGACGATCAAACGGCTTTAACGGCTTACGGTCTATCTCAGAATTATCCTAATCCATTCAATCCTAGTACTGTAATAAGCTACTCCGTCCCAAAATCAAATTTAGTTACAATAAAAGTATTTAATATTCTAGGCAGAGA
>JAJYOQ010000178.1:0-5392 GCA_021796135.1 Bacteroidota bacterium | reverse complement strand
AGTTAATGAGAATAAGTCAGCGGGTAATTATTCCGTGCAATTCAATCCGGGCAGTGAATTTCCTTCAGGAGTTTATTTTTACAGTATGCAGGCAGGAAGTTTTGTCCAAACGAAGAAATTACTATTATTGAAATAAGTTTCACTGATTTTCTTACAGTTCCGACGATTAACTTCAAGATGCTTCATTTATTCGTTGTAATAGAACAACCATAAAAATCAGACTGCTTAGCTGAAAATAAGCTTTTATTAGTGCACCTGTAGGGATTCGAACCCAAAACCTTCTGATTCGTAGTCAGATGCTCTATCCAGTTGAGCTACAGGTGCAAATTTCGATGCCAAATATAATTATACCAAATTGCTAAGTCAAAGTTTACAATTATCTTTTTTGCATTAAAATACCTTTTGCTGATATCCTTGCATTTCCTTATTAAACCCATTATTTTTTAATTTCTATTTAATAAATTTAATTTGAGGAAATCATTATGTTCAAAGGCGTTGGTACGGCTTTGTTAACTCCCTTTGATAATAATCTTGAAGTTGATTATACTTCACTAAAAAGAATTACTAATCATCAGATCGACGGAAATGTTGATGCAATAATTATTTTAGGGACTACAGGCGAATCACCGGTCATAAGTGTTGAAGAAAGGAAAAAAATTATTTCAACTGTTATGGAATCCGCCGGCAATAAGACCGAAATTATTATCGGAACCGGCACAAATGACCCTAAAAAAGTAGTCGAATTAAATAAAATTGCAGAGGAATTTAAGGCAGACGCTCTTTTAATAGTTAATCCATATTACAATAAAGGCACTCAGGAAAGCTTGATCGAATATTACAAGTATATAACTGAAAGAACTTCTTTGCCGGTTATTTTATATAATGTCCCTTCAAGAACAGGCATGAATCTGCTGCCTGAAACAATTGTGAGGATTCATGACGCTTGTAAGAATGTGACAGCCGTTAAAGAAGCGTCCGGAAATATTTCGCAAATTGCTCACCTTATGTCTATTAAACCGGATTCACTTTCCGTTTATTCGGGGAATGACGATCAGACTCTTCCAATTATGGCTTTGGGAGGGATTGGAATAATATCTGTTTTCTCTAATGTTTATCCAAGAGAATTAAAAAGAATTACTGATGCAATATTAAATAATGATATGGCTTTAGCTCAAAGTCTAAATAACAAGTATTTAAGTATGATGAATGCTTTGTTTATTGAAACTAGCCCTTCTCCATTGAAATATGTAGCTTCTAAATTAGGTCTTTGCCAAAATATTTTGCGCCTTCCAATGGCGCCGGTTTCTAAAAAAAGTGAAGCTTATTTAGATGGTGAGATTCAAAAAATAATGAAAGCTGGCTAAGTATGTCAAAAGAAATAATTAAATATGGAATAATAGGCTCATCAGGCAGACTCGGAAGCGAAGTAAAAAATATTTTTAATGAAGCTAAATATAATTTGGTCTTTCAGTTCGATATTGATAATGAGATCTTCCTAGATACACCTGATTTATTAATCGATTGTTCTTTGCCTGTTGTGTTTGAAAGAACCTTAGCTTTTCAGGAAAAATTTAAAGTCCCACTTATTATTGCTACTACCGGATTATCGAATCAACAGATGCAATTACTTAAGGATATATCAAATAAATATCCTGTTGTACAGAGCTATAATTATTCAACCGGCATTCAGGTTTTACTAAAACTTGCAGAAATTGCTTACGGGAAGCTGAGTGACTGGGATATCGAAATTTCTGAAACGCACCACCGATTTAAAAAAGATAAGCCGTCGGGGACTGCAAAAATGATTCAAGATGTAATTAAGGATAAAAATGTCAATATTTCTTCATTAAGATTGGGAAATGTAGCCGGCGATCATACAATCAGTTTCGGCGGACTTGGCGAGGTTTTGTCAATTACTCATAGCGCTACTTCTCGCAGAACCTTTGCCGAAGGGATTCTAAAATCTGCTAATTTTATAATTAATAAAAAGAATGGATTCTATTCTTTTACGGATGTTATATTTAATGATAAAAACGGAAAGTGAAAATGGATTCTTACGAAATCATAAATTACATTGCTAATTCAAAACGAAAAACTCCTGTCCGTGTTTTCATTCAAGGAAATTTGGATAAAATAAATTTCGAAAATTTAGATTATTTCGGAGGAGATTCATTCGGAATTTTATTTTGTGAATATCAGGAGTTTAATAGTCTTCTTAATGCTAATAAATCATTTATAAAAAAATATAAGTTAGAAATTGATAGAAGGAACTCAGCTATTCCGCTTGCAGATTTATCAAAGTACAATGCGCGCATTGAACCCGGTGCTATTATAAGAGATTTGGTTGAAATCGGTGATAACTGCGTTATTATGATGGGTGCAGTCCTAAATATTGGCGCTGTTATCGGTGAAAAGACAATGATAGATATGAACGTAGTTGTCGGCGGCAGAGCTATTGTAGGAAAAAATTGTCATATTGGTGCGGGCACTGTTTTAGCCGGTGTGATCGAACCTCCGAGTGCCGACCCTGTCATTATTGAAGATGATGTTTTAATCGGTGCCAATGCAGTTGTACTTGAAGGAGTGCGGGTAGGCAAAGGAGCAGTAATTGCTGCTGGTTCTGTGGTTGTGAAAGATGTTGAGTCATATTCCGTTATGGTCGGAGTGCCTGCAAAGATGATTAAAAAGGTCGACGATAAGACAAGAAGCAAAACGCAGCTTATAGATGATTTGAGAAAACTTTAAGATATTTATGGCTGTAATTGTTCAAAAATATGGCGGGAGCAGTGTAGCTGATGTCGATAAATTATTACAAATTGCAAAAAAGATCTCAGAAGAAAAAAAATCAGGTAACGATGTCGTAGTTGTTGTATCTGCAATGGGAAAGTCAACTGATACTCTTATTGATCTTGCCAAATCAATTTCGAAAGACCCCCAAAAGAGGGAAATGGATATGCTGCTTAGTGTGGGCGAAAGAACCACTATGTCTCTTCTATGTATGGCATTAAATGATTTGGGAGTTGACGCAATTTCTTTAACCGGCTCACAAGCAGGCATTATTACAAATGACCGTCATAATGATGCTAGGGTGATTGAAGTTCGCCCCTTTCGGATTTTAGATGAAATTGCTAATAATAAAGTTGTGGTTGTTGGCGGATTTCAGGGGGTTAGCTATAAACGTGATATTACTACATTGGGTCGAGGTGGATCAGATACTTCTGCAGTAGCACTTGCAGCGGCTTTGAATGCAGAGCGATGCGAAATATATTCAGACGTAGACGGTGTTTATACTGCAGATCCTTCCGTAATCAAAGGCGCAGTCCATCTGCCTGAGCTGTCATATGAGATAATGCAGGAGATGAGTGAATCAGGTGCAAAGGTTTTGAATGCTCAAGCTGTACAGTTTGCCAAGGAAGCTAATATTGCCATTTACGCAAGAAAATCATTTGGCGGTAAGAAAGAAACCATAGTTCGCGTTATGGCTGCAGGATTGTCAAGAGGAGTTAAGGCAGTTGTGCATGAAAATCAAATTGCAAGGATTTCGTTCGGCGGAGGCGAAATGCAGAAGAACTTTTCGGATTTATTAAAATATGCAGAACAAAAACAGTATAAGATAAAAGAAATTTACTTTTCTGCTCATGAAATAAATACTTCCAATTCAAAAGTAGGACTATTATTATCTTTAAAAAATATTATAGATTGGGAATCCGCAAAAAATGAATTGAGAGAATATTTTAATAATATAAATATTGAACCGGGATTGGGAGCTGTTTCGTTAATCGGGGATGGTATAAACCGTGATAATTCAATTTTGCTGAGTTCTATTAAATTGCTGGAAGATAATAAAATAAAAATATTTGGAATTTCAACTACCTCATTCAGAATTTCATTTCTTCTTTCGGATGAGAATATTAAATTTTCAGCTCAGATATTTCATCAAAAATGGATTGAAGAAATTTCGTAAATTTGTAAGTAAAATTTTAAAAGGAATAAGTCTAATTCAATTATGAAAAATTTAATTGTTCAAAAATACGGCGGAAGTTCAGTATCGGATTCTATTAAGCTTAAGAAGGTCGCTAAGAAAGTTTCTGATAGAATTAAAAAGAATTTCAAACTTGTTGTAGTTGTGTCAGCTATGGGAAAGACTACCGATAATTTGATAAAACTGTGTAAAGAAGTATCTAATAATCCTGTGCCAAGAGAATTAGATATGCTTTTGACAACCGGCGAGCAAGTGTCAGCTTCTCTTCTTGCAATTGCTTTAAATGATATCGGGATTAAAAGTAAATCACTTAATGCATTTCAGGCGGAAATTCTGACAACCGGAGATTTCAATCAGGCGCGAATAAAGAATTTGAAAATAAAAAAAATAAGAAATCTTCTTAAAGAATTTGATGCTATAATTATTACGGGATTTCAGGGAATTACAGAAGAAGGCGAGATCACCACACTTGGTCGGGGCGGTTCAGATACCTCCGCGGTAGCGCTTGCGGCTGCTTTGGGTGCTAAGTGCGAAATATACAGTGACGTAGCCGGAATTTATTCCACCGATCCGAGAATTCATCCCGCGGCAAAAAAATTAAAATACATTACCTACGATGAAATGCTTGAGATGTCAAGCCTGGGTGCTAAAGTTCTTCATAGCCGTTCTGTAGAAATAGCAAAAAAATATGGTATTACAATTTATTGTGGTTCAACATTTTCAGATGAGGAAGGAAGTTACGTTATGAAAAAAAATATAGAGCAGCCTGTTGTTTCCGGATTGAGTGTAATGGATAATCAAACTCAAGTTACCTTATCCAATCTTCCGCTTGATTTCACTTTGGTGCATCAGATATTCGAAAAGGTGGCTAAGGAAGGGCTGAATGTGGACATGATATCCATAATAAGCAACAGCGGACTAAATATATCCTTTACTGTTATTGAAGATAAAAAGACACATGTCTCTAAAGCACTTTCCCAAATATTAAAAGGAATGAAAGGTTTTAATATCGATTACAGTTCGGGATATTCTAAAATATCAATCGTCGGAATCGGAATGAAATCAAGCAGCGGAGTTGCCTCGCAATACTTTATGGCGCTTAAGGATATTCCGGTTAAACTTGTAACAACATCGGAGATCAAAATTTCCTGCTTAGTAGAAGAAAAATATAAAGATAAGGCAGTAAAATCGCTAATTTCCGCATTTGAACTCTAAAGGTGATCTTATTACACCGATTGAACTTAGGCATATTTTACATCGAAATCCTGAATTATCTTTTCATGAGTTTGAAACAACGCAACTATTAAAAGATGTTATTTCAAAACTTCCTGAATCTTCAGTTTTAAAAATTCATACTCCGATGAGTACAGGATTATTAGTCGAATATAAAGTAAATAATAATGGTTCAGA